>CAZLJG010000104.1:0-9965 GCA_964559545.1 uncultured Solibacteraceae bacterium
CCAAACCCCATGGTGCCGATCTGAAGACCGTTCACGGTCGCCATGATCTGCGCTTCAAGTTCTGCCAGCCGCGGATCCGCGTTCACATCGTCAAGCGTCCGGAAGAGCTGCTCTTTTGCATGCTGGTATCCGGCGGTGCGATCACCGCCGATGCACACACCGACCGCGCCCGGGGCGCAGCCCTTGCCCTGTGCCTTCCACACGGCGTGCAGGATGCACTTGCGCACACCTTCGAGTGAGCGGTCCGCACGGCCGAGGTGATCAAGTTCCACTGGCAGGGCGTACTGCGCGTTGACGTTTTCGCAGCCACCACCCTTGAGCAGCAGCTTCACCTCGATGTCGTCGCGGTCCCACTGGTCGAAGTGGATCACCGGGGTGCCGGGGCCGAGGTTGTTGCCGCTGTTTTCGCCGGTGATCGAATCGACCGAATTGGGCCGGAGTTTGCCGCGCTTCGTCGCTTCCGCGACGGCGTTCCGAATCTGCTCACGCACCCAGATCTGGCTCACCCCCACCGGCGTATGCACTTCGAATGTCGGCCACCCGGTGTCCTGGCAGAGCGGCCCCTCACACGACGCGGCCTGGTCGATGTTCTCCGCAATGACGGCGAGCGCCTGCGCGCCCCGTGTGCCCGGGGTTTCCTGGCCCATCGCGTGCCGCATCGCCGCCCGGACGTCCGGCGGGAGATCGGTGGCGGTGCGGGTGATGAGTTCAACCATGCTGTCGAAGAATGCAGAGGCCATGGCTGCAGCTTATCAAGGAGCACGCGGGCGGGTCTTCGGAGCACGCGGGCTTTAGCCCGCGTGTTGTCCCAAGGGCTAAAGCCCTTGGGCTCCATTGGTCTACGATATTGGCGTGCGGATGACGATGCTGAGCGCGATTCTGGCCGGGGTGTGTGTGGCGGTGTCCGCCGCGCCACAACAGCCGCGTGCGGCACACGGCCGGTTGTTTCCACCGGAGAAGCTGGGCGAACTCGAGGGGCCTGACCGAGACGAATGGCAGCAGCCCGAACGCATCATGGACGCGTTGGCGATCGCCGACGGGTCGCGCGTGGGCGACATCGGCGCGGGCGGCGGCTGGTTTACCGTCCGACTGGCCCGGCGGGTGGGTCCAAACGGCCGCGTCTTCGCCGAGGACATTCAGCGCCAGATGATCGAGTCCATCCATCGGCGCGTCGCGCGCGAGGGCCTGCGCAACGTCGATCCGATCCTCGGCACGCCGCTGGACCCGCGACTGCCGGCCGGACTTGATGCGGTGCTGATGGTGGACACGTACCCGCAGCTGGACGACCCGGTGGGTTTGATGACCCACGTGCGTCTTGCGCTCAAACCCGGCGGGCGACTCGGCATCGTGGACTTCAAGAAGGACATCCTCGGGCCCGGCCCCGACCTCAACGAACGGCTTGAACCGGACGTCATCATTCGCGACGCCGAACGCGCCGGCCTCCGGCTGCACGCGCACGAGACGTTCCTGCGTTACCAATACCTCCTGGTGTTCACCCCGCGCTGATGTCGTCACTTCCCGGGTTCTTCCAGACGTACCAGCCCCCCATCGCGCGCGCGCTCGACGCCTTTGTGCCGTCGGCGCCGGGGGGTCCCGTCGTGGACGCGATGCGGTACACGCTGCTCGCCCCATCCAAACGCGTCCGCGCCGTGCTGGTGCTCCTGTCGGCCGAACTCTGCGGCTCATCATCGCGCGCGATGCCGGCGGCCTGTGCGGTCGAAGCGATTCACGCGTCGTCGTTGATCCTCGACGATCTGCCGAGCATGGACGATGCGCCGCTGCGCAGAGGGCGTCCATCCGCCCACATCGAGTTTGGCGAAGCGGTCGCGATTCTCGCGGCGTTCGGACTGCTCAACGACGCCTACGGCCATCTGGCGCGCGCCTATGAACCCACGCTCGCCGCCCGAATTTCGGCGCTGTATGCCGATGCGGTCGGCCTTGATGGCCTTGTGGCAGGCCAGGCGGAAGACGTGCTCGCCACGGACCAGGCGCTGACGTTCGACACCCTCGAGCGGATTCACCGGCGGAAGACCGGCGTGTTGTTCAGCGCGGCCGCCACCGCCGGCGCGTTGTCTGCCGGTGGTTCCGCTGACGACATCGCGGCGCTGACGGCGTATGCCAAGAACCTGGGTCTCGCGTTTCAGATCGTGGATGACCTGCTCGATGTGACCGGTACGCCGGAAGAAACCGGCAAAGCCGTCAAGAGTGACGTGCGCAAGACCACGTTTGTGTCGTTCAGCGGTGTGGACGGCGCGCGCGAACTCGCCCTCGAATTGTGCCGCACAGCGACGAGCGCGCTGGCGCCGTTCGGGCGCCGCGCGGCACACCTCGCAGAACTCGCCGAGTTCGTCGCGCAACGGAGGCTGTGACGATGACCGCCGGCCCGCCGACTGGTGATGTGGAGGCCCTGCGCGAGCGACTGCGCGCGCTTGGGTACCTCGACGCGCGCGTGGATCGCTTTGTCCTGGGCGGCGCCGCCACGCGCGGCCGCGCCCTGTCGCTCGCACTCGCGGCCTCCCTGAGAATCGGCCTGCTCGCCGGCGTGCTCCTCGGCCCTGCCGCCGTCATCGGCATCGCCACGCGCGCGCCGGGCCTGGTCACCAGCGTGACCGACGCCCTCGTCCTCGCGGCTTACCTCACCGTGCCGTTCGGCATCGCATCCGCGCTCCTGGCGTGTGTGGCGATCCTGACGGCCGGCTGGCTCGCGCGCCAGGGCGCAGCCGATCCCGCCTTCGCCGCACGCGCACGTCGTGCCGCCATCGCCGCGGGCCTGTTCGTCGCCGCCGCGTGCCTTGTGTATCTGACACTGTGGTGGCGCGCGGCCGTGCCTCCTGGCGCGTGGGGCGCGCAGTTGCTGGCGCTCGCAGTCGCGGCGTCGATTGCCATCCTCATCGGACACGTCGTCACGATCAGCGTGCTCGCGTACCTCGTGCGGCTCGGCTTGTCGGGATTGCCCACAGGCTCCCCTCTGTCATCACTCCGCGTCGTCGTCCCGCTCGGCGTTGTGGCCCTCGGCGGTGCGATGGTGCTGCTCCAGGTGTTGGCGCCCCAGGCAGACACCGCGGTGCAGACCACGCCGCTGACGGTCGTGCCGACGGGTGTGCGCGTGGTGGTCGTCGCCGTGGATGGGGTGGACGTGACAACACTCACCCGACTGCGCGCCGGCGGAAGCCTTCCGACGTTTGATCGACTCCTGGGCGGCGCCACCGCTCCACTCGCTGTGAGCACCGATCGTGATCCGGCGCAGGTGTGGACGACGCTGGCGACGGGACAACCTGTGGAGCGCCACGGTATTCGCGCGCTTGAAGGCCGGCAGCTCGCCGGTGTTGAAGGCCGCGTCGGCACGGGATCGTTGCTGACCACAGCCACCGACCTCCTGCGGCTCACGCGACCGACCATCGCATCAGGTGACGACCGCCGCGTGCCGACGTTCTGGGAAGTGGCGGCCACCGCCGGACTGCGCACCGCCGTCGTTCACTGGTGGGCGACGTGGCCTGCCACTGAAGACTCCCTCGCGACCGTTCTCTCGGATCGCGCCATCCTGCGTCTTGAACAGGGTGGCGCGCTGTCCGGCGAAATCGCGCCGGCCGCCGTGTATGAGCCGTTGCGACAATCAGCGACGGCGCGCGCGGCGCGGGTGGACGCCCTTGTCGCGTCAGTCGCTACTGGACTGACCGCCGACGTGGCCGCCATCGTCGAACGGTCTGCACGCCTCGACGCCACGGTGCTTGATCTGGCGACCGATGCGGCACTGGGCGAGCAGGATCTGTTGACGATGTATTTGCCCGGACTTGATATCGCGCAACACGCGCTGTTTCCGGAGTCACCCGCGGAGACGCTGGCCCCGGCCGCAGCAGTCGAACGCGTCCGCGCACTCGAAGGGTATTACGCGTTTCTTGATCGCGCGATCGGCGCGACCGTGTTGCGGGAGGACCACTCCTCGCGCGTCACGGTGCTTGTCACACAACCGGGTCGCGTCGCTGTGGGCTCAGCCACCGCGAGTGGGTCGGTGGTCGCGCTGGCCGGCCCCATCGCCTCGACCGGCAGCGTGGAGACGGTGGCGCTTCCAGCCGAAGCACTCGCGCCGACGGTGTTGCGTGTGCTTGGTGTACCAGTCGCAGCGGACTTGGCAGCGACCGCTGCGGACGCGCTTCTTACGACAACGTTCACGCAGACGTTCCCGGTGCGCACGGTGGCCACCTATGGAGAAAGGCGGACGCGCCCTGCGGCATCAACGGGACAACCGCTCGACCGGGAGATGATCGAGCGGATGCGAAGTCTGGGGTACGTGCGGTAGGTTACTGACGCAGGAAGCGGGCCGCACGCGGCAGCAACATCGCGGCGATGGCCACCTTGGCGAGGTCAGCAACAATGAACGGCGCGATGCCCTGCGCGAACGCCGCACCAAACGTCGGCACGAACCGCGAGAGCCACGCGAAGCCCCCCATGTAAATGACCGCAAGCCCGGCCAGGAGCGCCACCGAGGCGCGCGCAATCGACCGATCCCACCCGCGTTCAGCCATATAGCCCGCGACGAACGCCGCCATGGGATACGCCAACAGGTAGCCACCGGTGGGGCCGAGCAGTCGTCCAGCGCCGGGCGGCAGCGCCAGCGAGGGTGCAAACACCTGAAGGCCCGCGACGCCGGCGGCCAGATACGCCACCTGCGAAGCGGCGCCGAGACGCGACCCGAGGACGGCGCCGGCCAACACCACCACCAGCGGCGTCAGCGTAAACGGCACCGCCGTGAACGGAAGGACCACCGTGAACTGCGCGGCCGTGGCCGTGGCGGCGACCGCCAGAGCCACAGCGGCGACCCGCACGACCGGCGCCAGGCTGGCCGTCGTGGACGCGCCGAGAGAAGATTCAAGCATTGAGCCGCGAGCAGTGGAAGCTGACATGAAGGAGAATTCTAAGCGAATGGTCGTTGCACTGACAATCGCCGGCAGTGATTCGGGCGGCGGCGCGGGGATCCAGGCCGACCTGAAGACGTTTGCCGCGCTTGGCGTCTACGGCACCTCGGCAATCACAGCCATTACGGCCCAGAACACCCGCGGCGTGACCGCGGTACAGGCGCTCGACCCGGCCATCGTGATCGCACAAATTGACGCGGTGGCCTCAGATCTTCGTCCCGCGGCCACAAAAATAGGGATGTTGGCCAACGCCGGCATCATCCACGCGGTCGTCGAGGCCCTGGCCCGCCTCCAGCTTCCCAATGTCGTGCTTGACCCCGTGATGGTGGCCAAAGGCGGCGACCACCTCCTGGATCCCGCCGCGGTCTCTGCCCTGCGCGACGCGCTGATCCCCCTCGCCACGGTGGTCACGCCCAACGTGC
Organism: uncultured Solibacteraceae bacterium; assembly: GCA_964559545.1. Classification (GTDB taxonomy): domain Bacteria; phylum Acidobacteriota; class Vicinamibacteria; order Vicinamibacterales; family SCN-69-37; genus SYFT01. The sequence goes on from CAZLJG010000104.1 coordinate 5,336, forward strand.
CGGAGGCCGAGGTGTTGACGGGGCTCACGATTCAGTCGACCGCCGACCTTCACGCCGCCTGCCGGAGGCTCGTGGCGCTGGGCGCGCGGTCGGTGCTCGTCAAAGGCGGACACCTGGCCGGGTCCGCCACCGATGTCTGGTCGGACGGGTCGCGGTTTGTGGAACTCTCCGCCGAACGCATCGACACCCCGCACACCCATGGCACCGGATGTACGCTGTCGTCGGCGATTGCGGCCGGTCTCGCGCGAGGGCTTGAGATTGAAGCGGCGATCCGCGCCGCGAAGGACTACGTGACCGGCGCGATTCGCCATGCACCGGGACTAGGCGGTGGGCATGGCCCACTCGGGCATTTCTGGAATCTGAAATAGGGGCACATATGTTTGGAGCGGAGACCTATCAGCAGCGGCGGGCACGACTGAAGAAGGACATCGGGTCCGGGCTCGTCCTCTTCCTCGGCAACGACGAAGTTGGACGCACGTATGCGGCGTCCGTCTATCCGTTCCGCCAGGACAGCTCGTTCCTGTATTTCTGGGCAGTGGATCAGCCGGGACTCGCCGCGCTCATCGACATCGACGCCAACACCGACACGCTTGTGGGTGAGGATGCGACGATGGCGGATGTGGTGTGGTCGGGACCAATGCCGACACTCGCCGCACGTGGCGCGGCGGCAGGCGTCACCCACACGATCACGCCGGCCGTGTTGCAGCAGCGGCTGACGGCTGCGCTCGCGCAAGGGCGCACCGTGCACTACCTCGCGCCGTATCGATCGGATCACACCGTCAAACTCGCGGCGTGGCTGGACCTTGAGCCTGCCGCAGTAAAACCTGGACGGTCGGAGGCCTTTCATCGTGCCGTCATCGCGCAGCGCAGCTACAAGAGCGCGGAGGAACTCGCCGACATGGAACGCGCCGTCGGCGTGTCGCAAGCAATGTACGCCGCAGCGATGCAGGCCGCAAAGCCCGGTCGGTACGAATACGAGATCGTGGCCGAGATCGAACGTGTCGCCGTGGCCGCTGGCGGCGCGTTTTCGTTCCTCCCGATCTGCTCTGTGCACGGGGAGACACTGCACAACCCGTACTACCGCAACCAGATGCAGGCCGGCGATGTGCTCGTGCTCGACTCCGGTGCGGAAACCGCGCATGGGTACGCGTCGGACATCACTCGGACGTTGCCGATCGGCGGACCGTTCTCGGCCCAACAGCGCCTGATCTACGACATCGTCCTGCGCTCGCAGATGGGGGCGATCGCCGCGATCAAGCCGGGTGTGGCGTACCGGGATGTGCATCTTGGCGCCGCGCGCTCGATGGTGGTCGACCTCACGGCCGCAGGCCTGATGAAGGGCGACCCCGACGAAGCTGTCGCAGCCGGCGCGCACGCGCTGTTTTTCCCGCACGGCCTCGGCCACATGATCGGCCTCGATGTGCACGACATGGAGAACCTCGGCGAGGAGTTTGTCGGTTATGGCGCCGGGTTCACCCGGAGCCCCCAGTTCGGCCTCGGCTACCTCCGCCTCGCGCGCACGCTTGAACCCGGCTTCGCACTCACTGTGGAGCCCGGCATGTACTTCATCCCCGCGCTGATCGATCAGTGGAAGGCGGACGGCACCAACGCGGCGTTCCTCAACTTTGCGGAGATCGAGAAGTTCCGCGACGCACGTGGGTATCGTGTTGAAGACAACGTCGTGGTGACGGCGACTGGGTGCCGCGTACTGGGTCCCGCGATTCCGAAGACGGTGGCGGATGTTGAAGCGGCGTGCGGCACGTAGGGTTCGGACCTAGCTCAAAAGCGAGAAGCTTCTGACATATCCGCGAAGCGCCACAGCCGCGATGGCATTCGCCACAAGGGCTACGGCCGTGAAGGCGACCGGCAGGTCGCGCATCAGCCAGACGCACACCACCACCGCGACGAGCGTGTAGGCGTACAACACGATGCGCCAAGCCCCTGTCACACGACGCGGCGTGGTGTGTCGCATGACGTCCTGTGCGAACGTTGGCGAGGCTGTCGGCGCCGGCTTCGACATTGCGGCGCGCAGGAGCGCATCCATCCCGTCCATCCCGTCTTTCAGTTCATCGTCATGCATGGATCCCTCGCTGTTGCAGCATCACGTGCAGCAGTTTGCGCGCACGGTGCAGATACGACTTCACGGTGTTTTCCGGGGTATCGAGCATGACCGCGATCTCGCTCATGCTCGCCCCGAGCCAGTAGTGCAGACGCAGCGCTGACTGATAGATCTCCGGCAATTCGTGCACACACGCCAGCACCACCGCGTGCCGGCGCGCCGCATCAAGCTGCTGGTCGGCCGAGGGACCGTCGCCGGGTCGTGTCGCCAGGATATCTGCGGGAACGTGCGGCGCGCGATACCGCATCCGTGCCTTCACGTTCAGCGCGTGGTTGAACGTGATGCGATACACCCAGGTACCGAAGGCCGCGTCGCCCCGCCAGGTCTTCAACGCATGGTGGATCCGCACGAACACTTCCTGGGCAACATCCTCGGCATCCGGCGCAAACTCCTGGCCGAGGATTGACACCACGAGCCGGAAGACGCGGTCTTTGTATCGGTGCACCAGCTGACCAAACGCGTCCTGATCGGCATGATCGCGGCAGCGGGTGACCAGCTGGTCGTCAGTGAAATCGGTCACGGAGGTTGGCTCAGCGAGACCGGCGGCCGCCGACCACGTAGACCAGCATCAGGCCAAGACCCAGCAGCAACAGCGGCATGGGCAGCGGCCAGAGGGGCGTGCCGTCGAAATTCATGTCGGTCAGCCCCATCGCCAGCATCCCGCCCAACCCCATCGCCACCCACGCCACACCGTGAACGAGGATCTCCCGGGGATCGTCAGGCGCCTTCGCCGGCTCGAGGGGCAACTCGGGCAGCGGAAAGCCCTTCTCCATCGCGATCAGCCGCTCCTTGTGGATGATCTCCATGCGGCGCTCCCGCTCCCTGCTCCGGAAATACCACCAGGCCACGAGGGCCCCCACAAGGGCCAGCACAATCAGGGCGTCAGGGAAGGAATTCGTCGTCGTCATACCCCTTCAGACAAGGTCAGCCAGCATCCGGTTGCAGCGGGGCGCAGTGTAGCTGAGGGGGGAGCCCTCGGTATACTGATGCGATGCTCGCGGTGACCCGGGACCCACTGTCGATAGACGCGCTGACGACGGCGGTCGAGGCGGCGGTCCGTGCGCGAGGCGAAGGCTGCGGGGCGCTGGCGTCCTTCCTCGGTGTCGTTCGAGCGACGCACCAGGGGCGGGCCGTCCGGTATCTGGAATACGAAGCGTTTGACGCACTGGCCCTGAAGACCTTCGCGCAGATTCGGGATGAAACCCTGGCCCGATGGCCCGAAGCCGAACTGGCGTTGGTGCACCGGGTTGGGCGCCTCGAGATCGGCGAGGCCAGCATCGCGATTGTCGCGGCAACCGCGCACCGTGCTGACGCGTTCGCGGTGTGTCGCTACGCGATCGAACGTGTGAAACAAATCGCGCCCGTGTGGAAACACGAGTACTTCGTGGACGGCGATGCGTGGGTCGAGGGCGCCGTGGCGGATCCCGAAGACGCTGACGCCCGCGAGAAAGCGATGACCATCGCATGCGCGTAACCGTGCGACTCTTCGCCCGGCTCCGCGAACTCGCGGGCCGCGAACTGTGGGACACCGACGTCCCGGCCGGCGCCACAGTGGCGGACGTGTGGACGACCGTCACGCAGGCGCATCCGCCGCTCGCCCCGTTCGGTCGCGCCATCTCGTGCGCGGTGAACGCGAATTTTTCGCGCATGTCCCACCCTCTGCAGGAGGGCGACGATGTCGCATTTTTGCCGCCGGTGTCCGGCGGTTGATGGAAGCTGAACGCGCATGACTCCGCAAGTCCTCGACAAACTCCGTTCCCTGGAAACCCGCTACGAGTCCCTGATGCAACAGGTCTCGGACCCGGCGGTGCAGGCCGACGCCACGGCGTATCGCACACAGTCCAAGGCGCTGTCTGAAATCCAGCCGACGGTCGAAGCGTTCCGCGAATGGCTGCGCCTGGATCAGCAGGCCGCGGAGAACCGCGAACTGGTGGCCGGCGACGACCCCGAGATGGCGGCCCTGGCCAAGGAGGAACTGCCGGGTCTTGAGAAGCAGCTGGAGACACTTGAGGGCGAGCTTCGGCTCATGCTCGTCCCGCGTGATGCCAATGACGATCGCAACGTGGTGCTCGAAATCCGCGGCGGCACCGGCGGCGACGAGGCCGCGTTGTTTGCGGCCGACCTCTACCGGATGTACACCCGGTATGCCGAGCGGCAGGGTTGGAAGATCGACGTCCACACGCTGAGCGAAAACGGCATCGGCGGGTTGAAGGAAGTGGTCGCGTCCCTGGAAGGCAAAGGCGTGTACGGCCAGCTCAAACACGAGAGCGGCGTCCATCGTGTGCAGCGGGTGCCCGCCACAGAAGCAGCCGGGCGCATTCATACGTCCACGGCCACGGTCGCGGTGCTCCCGGAAGCTGAGGAAGTCGATATTCACATCGATGCGAAGGACCTGCGCATCGACACGTTCTGTTCAAGCGGCCCTGGCGGACAAAGCGTCAACACCACGTATTCCGCTGTGCGAATCACCCACCTGCCGACCAACACCGTCGTGTCGCAGCAGGACGAAAA
>CAZLJG010000105.1:0-9956 GCA_964559545.1 uncultured Solibacteraceae bacterium
CGCAAATCAGATCGCCGGATTCGAGGCCGCCATCAAGGAGGATACCGACCAGGAAGAGGCGTCCTACCTCAACACCGCCAACTGTCACGCGCGCGCCGGCGACGTGGAGCAGGCCAGGGAATGGCTCGCCAAGGTGCCGCCCAACTCCATCCACGCCCTCATGGCGGCGGAACTACGCAAACAGATCGGCGGGGCGTGACACAATATCCGCATGCTCAGTCCCGGCCTGTACGCGAAGTTTGAAACCACCCTCGGCAATTTCACTGTTGAGCTGTTCGAAGCCAAAGTCCCGAAGACCGTCAAGATCATCAGCGGACTGATCGAAGGCTCGCTCGAATGGACCCACCCCGGCACCAAGGAAAAACACACGAAGCCGTATTACGACGGCATCATCTTCCACCGGGTGATCGACGGCTTCATGATTCAGGGCGGTGACCCGCTCGGCAAGGGCTTCGGCGGCCCGGGCTTCCAGTTCGAAGACGAATTCCACCCCGAACTCCGGCACGACAAGGCGGGCATCCTCTCGATGGCCAACGCCGGTCCCAACACCAACGGCAGCCAGTTCTTCATCACCCTCGGCCCGACCCCGCACCTCGACAAGCGCCACTCGGTGTTTGGCCAGGTGGTCGAAGGTCTCGACGTGATCAAGATCATCGGCCGCACCCCCGTGGACGGGCAGGACAAGCCCAAGACGCCGGTCGTGATGCAGAAGGTCACGATCGAACGGATCGGTTAGAACGGAGCAGATGGAAAGTTTGGAGCAGCCGGACTTTAGTCCGGCTGTACGGCCGGGCTAAAGCCCGGCCGCTCCAGGAATAGTCGTCTACGAAAAGATTCGTTGACATCTACGAATTTGTTCGTATGATGTCCGCATGTCACATCTTCGGGTCCGACCGACCGACGCGGAACTGGCGATCCTCCAGGTCCTCTGGGAAAAGGGACCGACCACGGTGCGCCAGGTGCACGAGGCGTTGGAAGCTCGAGAGACGGGGTACACCACCACCCTGAAACTCATGCAAATCATGGCGGAGAAGGGACTCGTCAGCCGCGACGAGTCCTCCCGCACCCATGTCTACACCGCGAAGTACACACGGGACGAGACGCAGCAGCGCCTCGTCACCGACCTCCTCGATCGCGCGTTCGGCGGCTCTGCCGCAGCGCTCGTCATGCAGGTGCTCTCGTCGCAGCAGGCCTCGGCCGACGAACTGCGCGACATCGAGCAACTGATCGCCGACTTCAAGGACTCGAAGGGATCCGCCAATGACTGACGCATTGGCTTGGGCGCTCGTCCACTTCCTCTGGCAGGGCGCCGCACTCGCCGGGCTGGCGTGGGTGCTCATGCGTCTCGCATCCTCCGCGTCCCTTCGTTACGGCATCGGTGTGGCCACGATGGCCGCCATGGTCACGGCCGTCGTGGCGACCACGATGCTCGCCGGCCCTGCGGCTGAGCCGGTCGCCGCCGCTTCAGCCTCAATCGAGCCGTCGCCCGTTGAGCTCGTAGCTCCAACACTGACAATCGACGTCACCGAAGCGAGTCCATCGTTCGCACTGCCGACGACATGGATCCTGGCCGCGTGGGCGCTCGGCGTCCTGCTCCTCTCCGTGCGGGTCCTCGGCGGATGGTGGGTCGCCCGTCGTCTTGCCCGCACCGCGGTGCAGCCGCTGTCGGCTGAGTTGCAGGCCCTCGCCCTCATGCTCGCGCGTCGTCTCAATATCCGTCGGGTCGTGCGCGTCGTAGAGTCGTCGCGCGTGGCAGTGCCTGTGATGATCGGCTGGATTCGTCCGGTCGTTCTGCTCCCACCAGCCGCGCTGGCAGGGCTCTCGGTCTCGCAGGTCGAGGCGATTCTCGCGCACGAGTTCGCGCACATTCGACGACATGACTACCTCGTCAACCTGTTCCAGACCGTCGTCGAAACCGCGCTGTTCTTCCACCCGGCGGTCTGGTGGATCTCCCGCGAAGTTCGCCGCGAACGCGAGTTGTGCTGCGACGACATCGCGGTGGATGTGTGTGATCGTCTGATCTACGCGACGGCGCTTTCGACGCTCGCGCATCTTCGTCCGCCCTCGCTGGCGCTGGCCGCCACCGATGGATCACTCCGCGACCGCATTCGTCGCATCGTCTCTTCATCACCTTCGTCAGAATCCGCCAAAGGAGGCTGGATGGCTCTGCTCCCGCTGTTGCTCGTTGTAACCCTCGCCGCACCGTCGGCATATTCGCAGGTGGCCTCTCGTCCCGTGGTGACTCCCCCGGAAGTGAAGGAAATCAAGGTGGATGTCGAGCAGCCCACGACACCTCCGAAATCGGTTCGAGTCACCGTGCCGACCAAGACCGATCGAATGATCGTGACGACGCCCCGACCCGCGCAGCGCAGGATCGAGGTCGCACCCGAATCCCCCGAAATGTCAGTCGAGTTCGAAGCCGCACGCCAACGCCGGCAGGCGCAGGCCGAGATCGAAATGTCGAGGCTTGCGATTGAACGTGAGCGACTGCAGAACGAGGCGGAGCTTGAGCACGTGCAGGGAAGCGCGGAGCTGAAGAAGCAGGAGATCGAACTGACGCGTCTCCGGAATCTGGTGGACAAGGGATTGGCCACCCGCGAGAGCATGATGGCGGCCGAGCAGGAGCTCACCGTGCTCGCGGCACGCGCCAAAGCCGCGCATCGCGAACGGGAACTCCAGACACGGGATCTGGAACTGCGCGAACGTGAGCTGATGCTGGAGCGTCAGGCCATGGAGCGGACCCCGATCTCGTCCCTGGCAGCGACGGAGCTCATCCAGGCTGGCGACCAGCTCCGCATCGTCATCGAAGGCGAACCTGACCTGCCGACGACGTATGCTGTGCCACGCGGCGGGGCTGTGCGGCTTCCGCTGATTGGCACCGTGAACGTGCAGGGGCTGACCGTCTCCCAGGCGCAGGCCGCCGTGGAGAAGTTGCTGGCCTCGAAGAACATTGCGAACGCCCGTGTGACCGTGTCTGCGACTCGTCGCTAAGGGGAACTCACATGTCTGCTGCCATCGCCGAAGCGCTCCTGCACTTTTTCTGGCAAGGCACCGTCCTGGGTGTGCTCGCGTACGCATTCCTCCGGCGTGCCGGTTCACACGCGGGGGCGCGGTACGCGCTTGGCCTCGGCACGCTGACGGCGATGCTCCTGGCACCGATCGTGACGACGATGTGGCTGCTCAATGAGAGTGCGGGGGCTGCCGGCGCGGTGTTCGCCGGTGTGGCGGCGCGGCGCGCTGATGTCGTGCCGGTCGAATGGGTGCTGGGTCTGTGGACGTTCGGCGTCGTTGTGTGTGGAGTGCGCCTGGCCGGCGGCTGGGTGCTGGCTCGGCGCTTGGCGACCGACGCCGTCACGCCGGTTGCGCGTGAGATCGACGCGATCGCATCTGCGGTGGCAGAGCGGCTCTCAGTCTCGCGCACGTTCAAGGTTGTGGAATCCGCTGTGGCGGTGACCCCGATGATGGTGGGCTGGCTCACGCCGGTCGTCCTCCTCCCGACCGCGGCGATCGCCGGTTTGTCACCACGACAGCTGGAAGCCGTGATCGCGCATGAGCTGGCCCACATCCGCCGGCATGACTATTTGATGAACCTGCTGCAGTCGGTGGTGGAAGCGCTGTTGTTTTATCACCCGGCCGTGTGGTGGGTATCGAAACAGGTGCGCGATGCGCGCGAGCAGTGTTGTGACGACCTGACAGTCAGCGTCTGTGATCGACTGACGTATGTGTCCGCATTGTCGAGTGTGGCAACCCTGCGCGCCGCCTCGCCGGCGCTGGCAGCCACTGGTGGATCGCTGCGCGATCGCGTTGAGCGTTTGCTCCGTCCACAGCCCGTGGCGACTGCATCTGTTGGATGGCTGGCAGTGATTCCAATCGCGTTGGTGCTCATTTCCGCCGCACCGGTGGCAGTCACGCCTGACGCACCGGTCGAGCAGCTGGTCTCAATTGAACAGCCCGTGTCCGTCAGCCCCGAGGCGACCGGCCAATCCTCAATCGCACCAATCGCGACAACTGCCGATCCTCAATCCCCAATCCTCAGTCCTCAATTCTCAAACGCTTCACCCACTATCCTCCCCGCGCTCCCCGTCGCCCTCGACTTCTTCATGCCGGCCACGCAGGCGATGACGCTTCAAGCGCCGCCGACGGCTGCACCGCAGGCTGCGCCCGAGTCCCACGAAGTGACTGTGCAGGGGCAGGTGAACGCCCCCGACTTGGTAAAGCAAGTTAGCGAAGTAAGGCCTGGCTTGCCTGTCGAAGTGATCGTTCGCTCAGCGCCTGAGTTGTCCGGCACGTACATCCTGCAGCCCGACGGTTCACTGAAACGCCAAGGCCAGCAACCCGTGGCGGCCCCAGCCAAGGTCCCGGCGCTGTTCTTCTTCGTCAACGGTCAGGTCAACAAGCCAGGCAGCTACGAGTGGTCTGAGGGAATGACCGTTGAGAAGGCCGTTGCGCTCGCGGGCGGCTTCCTCGTCACAGGAAAGCTCAGCCACATCATGCGGCCGGAGAAGGACAAGGACGGGAAGGTCATCAAATACAAGAAGATCAAAGCCCTCAAGAACAACACGCCGGTCTTCCCCGGCGATGAACTCGTGATCGTCCGAAAGTGGTTCGGCTGAGCCTGCCCTGAGCCTGTCGAAGGGGCCATCCAATCCCGCCTCAGGTCCGTCTAAAATCGGCGTATGCGCCTGAGGGGACTTGTTGTCATCGCGATCGTGTGTGCGGCCTGGATGTCGGGTCTCGCGCAGAGCCGCGATGGCGTGCAGGTGCAGGGCCCAGCCAAGCCTGCGACAGGCGCGATGATGGGCCGAGTGACGCTGGCCGGCAGCGGCCAACCCTTTGAGGGGGTGCGGGTCACTCTGAACGGCGCGGCCCTTCGAGGCACACGCTCCGCTCTGACTGACGCCGAGGGGCAGTTCTTGTTCAGTGAGCTTCCGGCCGGCACCTACACGTTGCGCGGCACGATGACGGGCTACGTGGCAGGCACGTATGGCCAGAAGGCGCCCGGCAAGCAGGGCACACCCATCGTGCTGGTGGACGGCCAGCAACTGAAGAACATGTCGTTCGAGATCGGCAAGGGCGGCGTGATCTCCGGCACCGTGGTGGATGAACGCACCCGGCCGTCGATCGGCACTCCGGTCCGCGCGATGCGCTGGATCATGCAGTCTGGCGAACGTGTGTTGACGGTCGCCGGCACCGCCAATACGGATGATCGAGGCATCTACCGCATCCACAGCCTGACGCCCGGTGACTACCTGGTGTCGGCGGTGCCTCGCAACACCTCGATCGAAATCATCACGTCGGCCGACATGATGGCGCAGGCACGGCTCCAGGAACTCACCGCCGTGGGCCTCGCGCAGCCGGGCGCAGTGGCCAACCTCTCGTTGCCGAGCGCGCTGCCGGCTGGCGCGTCTGAACCGGTCGAAGGGTACGCACCCGTGTTTTTTCCTGGCACGGCACAAGTCACCAGTGCCCAGACGATCAAGGTGGGCGTGGCCGAGGAACAGCTCGGGATCGACTTCGGTCTGCAGCGCGTGGCACTCGTGACGGTCAGCGGCACCGTGATTACTCCTCCAGGTGTGAATCCGACCACGGTGCAGTTGCGACTGGTGCCGCCGGACGGTGGGGCCCTGGGTGTTGGTCTGATGTCCGCACGCCCGAACCAGAACGGAGCGTTCACGTTCCGCACCGTCACTCCCGGGCAATACGTGTTGATCGGCTCCGCGACGATTGCTCCGGCGCGCCCGACGCCGATTACGCCAGGGGTGACGAACTACGGTCCCGCCTCGAACCAGCAACAACGACTCTGGGCCCAGGCCGATCTGTTTGTCGACGGTGGCCAGCCACTGAATGTCGGCCTGACGATGCAGGAAGGTGTGCAGGTGACGGGGCAACTGGCCTTCGACGGCGCGTTGCCGCTGCCGACCAAGATGGAATCGGTGCGCGTGACGCTCAATCCACTCGGACAGCCGCTGCAGTCGATGGGCATGGGCAATTGGACCGCCAGTGCCGACTCGACCGGACGATTCACGCTGCACGGCGTTGTCCCCGGCCGCTACCGGTTTGGCGCGAGCGGCGCGCAGGGCTGGCAGATCAAGAGCGTGCTTGCAAACGGTGTGGATGTGCTCGACTTCCCATTCACCGTTGAACCTGGTGCACAGGTGCCTGGCGTGACGATTCAGTTCGGCGACAAGTCGACAGAACTCAAGGGCACGCTCACGGGGCCCGATGGATCACCAACCGCCGACTACTCGGTGATCGTGTTCCCCGACGACCAGCGGTATTGGATTCCGCACGCGCGGCGCATGCGCTCCACCAGGCCGGCGACCGATGGCACGTTCTCGATCGTTGGACTGCCGCCCGGGGAGTACCGCATCGCTGCGGTCACAGACGTCGAAACAGGCGAGTGGCTCAACCCGGACCTTCTCCGCGAGCTTCTTCCGGCCTCGATCAGCTTCCGGCTGGCCGAAGGCCAGCCGGCGACGCAGGATATTCGCGTGCGGTAGTCTTCGGAGCGCAAGGGCTTCAGCCCTTGCGTTACCCAAGGGCTAAAGCCCTTGGGCTCCTATCCCTTCAGCGTCGGGTGACGATTGGTCCACTCCGTGGCTTGTTCGTACGCCATGGCGATGCGGCAGATGGCGGCCTCGTCGTAGAGGCGGCCGGTCACCATCAGCGTCTGCGGCAGGTTGTTCACGAAGCCGCACTTGACGGCAATCGCCGGGTGGCCGGTGAGATTGGTTGCCGCGAGACCGGCGCCGTTCGACGAGATGAACGCGTCGTACTGACTCATGAACGTGTCCCACTCGCGCATGAGCAACGTGCGGATGCGCTGCGCGCGGATGTATTCCACCGCCGGCACAAACCTGTTGGCGCGGAATGTCGCGGGCCACGAGCTGTTGGTCATCGTGTCGGTGCCGCGTGACCGCAGCAGATCGTCGAACGCCGCGGCCGATTCAACGCTGAGCACAAAACTCAACGCGTTCGCCGGATAGTTCGGCAGTTCGACCGGCTCGAGTTTCGCGCCGAGCTTCTGCATCTCCGTCAGCACCTGCTGCATGTTCTTCAGGCGCTCGGCAGCGGCCGCCTGCTGCTGGCCCGCGTTGGCCCCACCGCGTCCACCGCCACCACCACCTCGACCTGCCGGCTGCGCTTCAAAGTCGCTGCGCACATAGCCGATGCGATACCCAGAGAGTGGTGCTGCGGGGTTCCAGTTGAACGCCGCGTCCACGACGCTCTCATCGCGATTGTCAGGACCATAAATCGCGTTGAACACCAGCACGCAGTCTTCGACGGTGCGGCACATCGGTCCGACCTTGTCCATCGTCCACGACAGTTCCATCGCACCGTAACGGCTGACACGTCCGTAGGTCGGGCGGAGGCCGACGACGCCGTTGACGGTCGAGGGCGAGATGATTGACCCGCGCGTTTCGGTGCCGATGGAGAAGCCAACACATCCGGCGGCTGTCGCCGAACCAGGCCCGGCGGAAGAGCCGCTGGCGCCGGCTTCGGGGTTCCATGGATTCCGTGTGCGTCCACCAAACCACTGGTCACCCTGCGCCAGCGCGCCCATCGTAAGTTTCGCGACGAGCACGGCACCCGCATCGCGGAGACGTTCAACGATGGTGGCGTCGTAGTCGGGCACCTGATTGATGTACGGTTCGGCGCCCCAGGTGGTGGCGATGCCCTTGGTCGCAAACAGGTCCTTCGCGCCCCACGGAATGCCATGGAGCGGACCTTTGTAACGACCGGCGGCGATCGCCTTGTCGGCCTCGGCCGCCTGCTGCAGCGCCAGGTCCTTCGTGATCGTGACGGCGAAGTTCAGAAGCGGCTGGTAGCGCTCAAGACGAGCGAGGTACATCTGCGTCAGTTCAGTGGACGTGACGAGTCGGCGCTCGATGAGCGCTGAGAGCTTTGTGACCGGCCAGAACGCCACGTCTTCGAGATTGGCGGGCCGCTTCAACGTGGCCGCCGCGGGCTTCGTGTATCGCACGACACGCCCCGGGGTGGCCGGTCCTGCCGGCTTCTTGCCGGGCAGGTAGGGCCGGAAGGTCAGCGCGACCTCGGTGTCGTGGGGAATCTCGATCTGCCGCAGCTGCTGATATGTGGAGAGATTGCCGTTGAGGCTTCGCGCGATGGCCTCTTCCTCGGCCGTGTGAAAGTCGAGGCCGGTGATGGTCTCGGCACAATCGACGGTTTCACGCGTGATGGGCCCGACTGGCGCCTGCTGCTGCGCAAACGCGTCGGTGGCCACCGCGCCGGCGATAGCGGCAGGGACGGCCTTGAGGAAAGTACGGCGGCTCTTGCGTTCGGTCATGACTGCTCCTGTTACTTGCGTTCCTTGAACCCTGCGGGAATGGCGACGTCGGCGTCGGACGCCGTCGTGTCGATGGACTGTGTTTCGGTGGCTGACGTCAGCAGCAGCGATCGCTGTTCGGGTGCCCGGCCGGCGCCCAGCCGGCGCGCGAGCGCTCCGCCGAGCCCCCCGGTCGGAGGTGCAGAGGTGCGCTTCATCGCCTCGGCACTCTTGATGGTCTCCACCTTGGTGATGGTGGTGACGACCGTGCCGTCAAGCGCACGAGTCTTCTCCTCGAGCTTCGTCATCATTTCCTGCAAGCTCGGGTACATCGCCACCATCGTCGCCATCTGCTGCGCCGATGCGACGGCTTCGTCGCCGTACACGGCTTTCATGAACTTGATGGTGAACTGCGTGACTTCGTCCAGCGCGGCCACCCTCGGCGCGACCCACACATCGCTGGTGATCACCAGGCCGCCACTCTCTTCGAGCGCCTTGTCTTTTTCCTTCGCGGTCACGGTGAGAATCACCTGGGACGCGTTGTGGCCCGCGATCGTCTTGCGTGCGCCTGTTTCCTTCACGTCGAGCGTTATCTCGACCTGTTTTCCCTGGTCAGCAGGGTCGTCGCGTTCGTCGGCCGGGCGATCTTTGGCGGAGCGCTCGGCATCCTCCTTCGCCTTCTGCCACTGCTCGCGCAGTTGGGCAAATGTCACGACGCGGTATTCCTTGCGGCGCACGTCCAGTTCGTACACGCGCTCTTCGGCCAGGTCGATGATGCGTCCCGTCCGGTCGTTCAGCTCGGATTTCCGGGATCCCTTGACGGCCACTGTCTCGATGACACCCTCAGCCGCCGCCGATCCCCCCGCGAGATTCGCGATGCGGCCGATCATGCCCTCGAATTTGAGCTGGGTCTTCTGCCGCGTCTTGACGTCGCCATGGACGGTCGCCACGACCATGCCGCTGATGATGAGTGCCGATGCGAGACGTGTGATCGTCATCGAGAACCTCCGGGAGCACGATATTCTATGCCCATGAAGCAGGCGATTGTCGTGGCCGCAGCCCTGGCCCTGATTGCGTGTGAGGGAGTAGAGACGATGGAACAAGGACCCAAAACTGTCATCACGGCCGGTGCGCCGCCCATCGGGCCCTACAGCCCGGCGGTGGTTGCCGATGGCCTGATTTATGTCTCGGGCCTGCTGGGCACGGGCGCCGACGGCAAGCTGGTCGGACCGGACGTCGCCTCGCAGACGCGCCAGATCCTGGACCGGATGGGCGAGATTCTGACCGCGGCCGGCTCGTCGATGTCGCAGGTGGTGAGTGTGTCGGTGTTCATCAAGAACCCGGGTGACTTCGCGGCGATGAACGACGCGTACCGCGCCTACTTCCAGGACGCCGCGCCCACACGCACGACCGTCGCCTCGGACCTGTTGAATGGCGCGCTCGTCGAGATCGCGGCTGTGGCCGTGCCCAACGGCGCCCCTCGCGAGACGATGCATCCGGCAGGGTGGGTGAAGGCCGCGCGACCGTATTCCACCATCGTCAAATCCAACGGTCTCGTGTTTCTGTCGGGCCTGATCTCGCGTCGCGGCGCGGATGATTCGTTTGTGCCGGGGACGGTGGCCGAGCAGACCCGCACGGTTCTGGAAAACGCGAAGACCCTGCTGGCGAC
>CAZLJG010000106.1:0-9915 GCA_964559545.1 uncultured Solibacteraceae bacterium
GTTGCGCGCCCGCAGTGGCACGGTGTATCGCATTGAGTTCGGCGCGGTCCGCCCGGACGCGCGCGTCGCGCTGCGCGGAGACGATGCCCTGTCCACCGAGGATGTGGCAGCCATCTCGGCGAAGCTCACCAAACTCAACGCGCGATCTGCGACTGGCCCGTGGACACACGCAACATTGGATGTGATTCGCGATCACCCGGGAGTGCTCGCCGCGACCCTTGCCGCACGAGTGGGGATGGATCGCGATCGATTTAAGCAGAACGTCCGCAAGCTGAAGGAACTCGGCCTGACCGAAAGCCTGGAGATCGGCTATCGCCTGTCTCCGCGCGGCCGCGCGTACCTTGAGCGCCGAAAGACGTAGCGTCGCCCCTACGCCACATCCCGTCGCGAGAACTGCCACGCGCCGATCACGGTGATCACCACGGCGCCGATGGCGCTGTAGAGCGTGGGATGGATGACAAATGTCCCGCGAGGCGACAGCGTGTGCAGCGTGAGCGACCAGGGAAACCAGGGGCCATAGTCCTGGGAATTCACCGCAAGGAACCCGACGACCATCGCAGACATGCCGAAGCCCATCGCCGCAATAAACGACGGCCAGCGGAGACTGACCCAGTGCTGGATGGCCACGGCCATGACCACGGCCACCGAGATCTGCGCCAGCGGCCAGGCAATGAGATTCATCGGTAGAGCGCCCAGTTTCAACTCCGGCGCGAACGCGCGCAACAGCATGCCACTCACCATCGTCCCGCTGAACAACACCAGGTGTGCCAGGCAGACGAGCGTCAGGGCCACGATGAGCTTGCTCACGTAGACCGTCCACCGCGGCACGGGCATGGTGAGCAGATACTTCCAATTGCGATCGGAGTGCTCAAGGCCCGCGAGCAGCGATGTCTCGAGCGTGATGAACATCGGCAACATGAGCAGGGTCCACAACTGCACGCTGTTGCGCGCGAGGGAGGCCCACACGTCGGTGTTCTGCCGAACGAACGATGGCGTCCCGGACATGGCGACCAGGAAGTACAGGAACACAACGATGAGCGGCAGCACCGTCATCCGGAGCGCAAGCGTGCGCTTGAGCTTCAAATACTCGGTGAGGATGACCGACGGGAATACGCGCAGGCCGTTCATTTCGCCTCCGACTGCGTCATGCCGAGGAACAGTTGCTCGAGCGAATCGGTCTCATGCGCCAACTCATGCACGTCGAAGCCGGCCTCAACCAGCGACCGATTGATCGTCGCGGCCGACGCATGCGCTAGCGCAATCAACGCGTCCCCCTCGCGTTCGGTGGGCCATCCGTGCGCATTGAGGTGCGCAGCCGCGTCAGACGGGCGATCTACCATCAGCCGAAGGCGTGTCTTCCGTCGTTCGGCAAGGCCTGTGACCGGCCCCTGATACACCATCGTCCCCTGCGACAACATCCCGACGTGTGTGGCCAGCTGCTCAACCTCGCTGAGGAGGTGGCTTGAAAGAAAAACCGTGACGCCGTGTTCGGCCGGCATGGCCTTCAACAGCTGGCGCACCTCATGAATCCCCGCCGGGTCCAGACCATTGGTCGGTTCATCAAGAATCAACAACTCGGGTTCGGCGAGCAGAGCCTGCGCCAGGCCAAGCCGCTGCTTCATACCAAGCGAGAAATTTTTCACGAGCTTCTTGCCGACGCCTCCGAGGCCGACGACGTCGAGCACCCGCGCGATGTCGGCGCGGTTGCGTTCAAGGAGTCGTGCGGGAATGGACAGATTTTCTGTGGCGGTGAGATGCGGATAGACGGACGGCATCTCGACAAGTGACCCAAGGCGGCGAAGCACCGCGAGTCGATGGGTGGCGAGTGGCTGGCCGAAGAGATGAATAGAGCCGCTGTCGGGGCGAATCAGGCCGAGGAGGAGACGAATGGTGGTGCTCTTGCCGGCGCCGTTGGGTCCGAGAAACGCATACACCGCGCCGGGCGGCACATCGAGGTCAAGGGAGTGGACCACCACCTGACTGCCGAACGACCTGGATAACGCCGCGGTCTGAATGAGGTTCGCCATGCCGGGAGGTTGGACGGCGCCCGGAGCCTCAAGTTCCGTCTGCAAACGCCTGAGCGACGGCCAGCGCCACGGACTTCATATCTGCGAATGACATGTTCGCCGTCACGGCCACCACGAGCCCGCGATCGGGAAATGTCAGAAACGACGTCGACGCCCCTTCGATGGTGCGGCTGGCGTGTCCCACCACACGCGTCCGCTCGCCTGCGAGGTCCACGGTCTCGAGCATCCAGCCAAGGCCGTACTGTGTGGCCGCCCCTGACGCGAGCATGTGTGGTGACTGCAGCAGCTCAACTGTCGCCGGCTGCAGGAACGTGCCGGCGGTGAGCGCGCTCGCGAAGCGCACAAGGTCCGACGGCGTCGAGAGGAACGCGCCGGCTCCGGCAAAACAGGAATAGTCGACAGCGGTTGTGATCTCGTCGTTGAAGTTGCCGCGGTAATACGACGTTGCCCGATTGGGCATGAGCTCAGTCACCACGTCCGTGGTGGTGTCGATCATCCCAAGCGGCTCAAAGACCCGGCTCTGCATGAAGCGGGAAAACGGCTCACCAGCCACAGCCTCGACGGCGGCACTCACCACGACCCAGCCGTAGGTGGAATACCGATATTCGGTCCCTGGCTCGAACAGCAGCGGCTCGTTCACAAACGTCTGCAACCCGTCCGATGCCCGCTCACAATGCGTGGACGGTTTATCCCCCCACTCGTCGTCCCGGTAGTGCCTCACACCGGCCGTGTGCCCCATCAACTGACGCAGAGTGACGGGCCACGTTTTCCTGGGGAACGCGGACACGTAGGTCTGTATCTCATCGTCGAGATGCAGTCTCCCCTGCTCGCGGAGCAGGCCGACGCCCACTGACGTGAGCGCCTTGGACACGTGCCCGATTCGGAAGCGTGTGCGTGGGTCCACAGCGGTCTGGCTCTCAAGATTGGCCCAGCCGAATCCTTCGGCCCACACAATCTCACCGCCGACGCCGACCGCGACGGACACGCCTGGAAGGTTCTGCGCGGCGACCGCGGCGCGGGCCGACTCCCGCCCCTTCCTCACTGCAGCGGTCCATTTGGGATCGGGCTCGGACAACATCACCGAGGTGACAGCTTCCGGATTGGTGTGCAGTGGTTCGCGGGTCGAGAGCACCCTGACCAGCCCGACGACCGCCACGATGGCGAGTCCGAGCGTCAGCCCCGCCGCCATGAGCCAGGTCCCGATTCGCGCCTTCCGCTCTTCCATGCGGAGCAGGTTACGCCCTCACCCTCGACCGAGTCTTCACCCTTCGGTGAGCATTGGGTGAGATTACCCCTTCAGAAACGCGAGCACGGCCAGCACCCGCCGGTGATCCGAGTCGTCAGGCTCCAGGGCCAGTTTCGAGAAAATGTGACTGACGTGTTTCTCCACAGCGCCTTCGCCGATGGCCAGGCGCTGGGCGATGGCCGTGTTACTGCGCCCTTCCGCCATGCAGGACAGCACGTCGCGTTCGCGGGGCGTGAGCGGCGCCAGCGGGTCTTCCCGCCGTCGGCGGGCCATGACTTGCGCAATCACCTCTGGGTCAAGCGCCGTGCCACCGCGAGCCACCCGATCCACGGCCTCGAGAAACTCCGAGACATCAGCCACACGATCCTTCAGCAGGTAGCCCACGCCGCGTGCGCCCAACGCGAGCAGTTCCTGCGCGGCAGGCTCTTCCACGTATTGCGACAGCACCAGCACACCCAGATCGGGGGCGACGCGACGCAGCTCCACCGCCGCGCGCAGGCCTTCGTCGGAGAACCCCGGCGGCATGCGCACATCCACGATCGCGACGTCCGGTCGATGCTGCTGCACGGCGGCCATCAGCGCGGGAGCATCGCCCACCGAGGCGGCGACCTCCCAGCCCGCATCCACCAGCAGGCGCTCAAGACCAGCGCGCAGCAACACGGAGTCGTCGGCGATCACTACCCGCATGGAATCTCCACGAGCACCACGGTGGGACCACCCACGGGACTCGTCATTGTCAGTCGGCCGTCGAGCGCTTCAACCCGATCGGTGAGTCCGGCCAATCCCCCGCCTGCCACCATCTGAGCGCCCCCCTTCCCGTCGTCGCGCACTTCGATCGTGAGCAGGTCATTATCGCGCCGCGCCGTCACCTGCACATCGGTTGCTTCGGAATGGCGCGCCACATTGGTCAACGCTTCAGCGACCACGAAGTAGGCCGCAGACTCGACCGCGGGCGTCGGCCGCGGAGACACCGCGACATCCACACGCGTGGGAATCGGACACCGCGCCGCCAGCGCCGGGAGAGCGGCTTCGAGCCCATGGTCGGTCAGCACGGCGGGATGCAGCCCACGCGCCAGGTCCCGCAAATCCTGGAGCGCGCGTTTGGCTTCTTCATGGGCCTCGCCCACAAGTCGCGCACCCAGCTCAGGATCAGTGGCGAGTTTTTGTTGCGCGAGTCCGAGCGTCATCGCGAGCGACACGATACGTTGCTGCGCGCCGTCGTGAAGGTCGCGCTCCAACCGGCGTCGATCCTGGTCGGCGGCACTCATGGAGCGCGTGCGGCTGCTGGCGATGTCGGACACGCGGCGGCGCAGTTCCTCGGGTGACGCATCAAGGAGTGCTGCACCCAGCACCGCCTCAAGCCGGGCCAGTCCCCGGGTGATCCCGAAGGCGAGCAACGTCATCACTACACCCGCGAACGTCGCGAGCGTCACCGCGAGCGGACCGTCGAATATCCAGTCGCCAAAGTTCACCCTGAAGAACCCAAGCCAGTAGGCCAACGGCGACCCCAGCAGGGTGAGCCCCACGGACCAGGTTGCGACCGTCACCGTGAACGTGAAGATGCCCATCGGCAGTCGCAACATGAGGAACAGGAAGTCCCGCCACGTCGCAGGGTCTTTGCCGATGGCGGACAACCGCGCGATCCAGCCCGCGTTCGGAGCGTCGTGACGATAGGGGTCGCGGAGCGTCGTGCCAAGAAACGCGTTCAACCGGGCGCGCTCAATGTTCCCGAGTGTGCGAACCATCCAGCCCGTGCCGATCAGGATGGGGATGCCGAGGAGCGTGACAAGCAGCCCGGCGCCCAGGGCGACGCCGATGGTCAGGACCGCGAAGGCGACGATGCCCAGCGGCAGATTCAAGAGGAGGTGAACGATGGCGAACCAGGTGGACGAGCGGGGCGTAGTCATCGGGCGTTCCGTTTCTATCACGCCCGGACTGGGCGCGATGTCTCACCGTATCGCCCATGCCCCATGGCCCCAATCCGGCACACCCTCCCGTTGATGGTAGGGCTAGCCCCCCTCGCCTACTCCGCCCGCAGCGTCTCGACAGGATTGACGCGCGTGGCCGCCATCGCGGGCCGCAGCGCCGCGACGAGCACCACGACGGCGAGCACCAGCGAGGCGGCCCCGTAGATCGCCGGATCAAAGGCCGAGACTCCCCACAGGAAGCTCTTGAGCAGCCCGGTGCCCCAGTACGACAGGGCAAGGCCCGCCGCGATTCCAAGCGCGCTAATCACGCCGGCATGGCGAAGCACGAGCCCGGCGATGTCACGGGCGGACGCGCCAATGGCCAGGCGGATGCCAAACTCACGGCGCCGCTCGCCCACCACCTGGGACAACAAGCCGTACAACCCAACGGCCGCGAGCAACACAGCCACTGCGCCGAACATCGACAACACGCGCGCATACATGCGGCGCGTCGCCAATCCGCGGCCGATCCAATCCTCAAGTGACCGCGCCGTCCCCAGCGGCATCGTCGGGTCAAGCGCCACAGCGGCAGTCGCAACGATGTCGTTCACCTGCGGCACGGTCGCGCGCGTGCGGCCGAGAATGACGCTTTGAGAACCGAGGTCCTCACGCACGAGCGGCAGATAGAGGATGGGGTCGCCTGCGGCCGTCAGGCTGCTGGTCAGCGTGTCTGCCAACACGCCCACCACCACCAGATCGGTCGTGGGGTTTATCGCGTTCTTCGGCAGGCGCACCTGCTCGCCGACCACGTCCTCGCGCCCAAACAGCAGTTGAGCGAGCGACGCGGAGAGCACGGCGGGGCTTCCTGTGTGCCTCGACTCGCCGAAGATCTCGGACGGCTCGAAGTATCGACCATGCACCAGGCGCAACCCAAGCACGGATGTGAACCGCGCGTCGGTCGCCACTTCGCGCGCCGACAGGGGCGCCGCCTCATCGGCACCAGGTCGGAGCACGCGCGTGAGCCGACTGTAGGCGAATGGATGTCCGGTCGCCATGCTCACTGTCTCGAACGCCGGATCGGATTCGAGCCGGGCCAACAGTTGCTGGTTGTAGAGCTGCGATCGCTCTGGCGTGTAACCGTGACTCCGCAGCAGCACCCATTGGGCGACAACACCCTTGGTGTTGAAGCCGACGTCCACATTCCCGAGTCGCTGCAGCGTGACGACCATCAGCGCAGCGCCGGTCACCAGCGACAGCGACAGCGCCAACTGCACGGCCGCAAGGCCCGCGCGGATACGAGGAGCACCGGTGACACTACGACTGCCTGACTGAACAAGCGCGCCGTTGAGCGACTGCCGCGAGCCAATCCACGCTGGCGCAAGGCCGGCCACGATCCCGCACACCAGGGCCGTCGCCGTGGTGACGAGCAGCACCAGCCGGTCCATTGGCACGTGCGGCGGCACCGGCAGCTGTCCCAGGTTTGGCATGAATCCGAACTGGATGATTTGTTTGATGGCGACCGCAAGCCCGATGCCGAGCCCGGCGCCGAGCAGCGCGAGCACCACACTCTCGGTCAGTTGTTGCTGGACCAGGCGACTGCGACTTGCGCCAAGGGCCAAACGCACGGCGCGTTCACGCTGGGCGCGCACACCTTCCGCAATCAACAGGTTCGACACGTTGGCGCACCCGAGCAGCAACAAGATGCCGGCCACGATGAGCAGCCCGTTCAGCTGGCTCTTCAACGTGTTCCGCGAGAGCTCCTGTGGCCCGAGTCCTGGGTACACGCGCGCGCGAACCGTTTTGAACTTGTCGTTGTCGCCCGGATGCCGTTCAGCCAGCAGTGGCACCAGTGTGTCCAACTCGGCTTGCGCCTCAACGGCCAGCCGGCCCGGCGCCAGTCGTCCGATGAAGGTATAGAAGATGCCATCACTCCTGTTGAGGTACTGTGCGGCGCTCTCCTCGGGGAAGTGATTCACGTACGGGTACGCAGCGCCGGAGTACCAGACATCCACCTGGCTGGTCGGCGACGCGCCCACGAAGGCGCGTGGCGCCACACCGATGATCGTCATCGGCCGGCCGTTCACGTGTATCGACTGATCGACGGCCGCCTCAGGTGTGCCGAATGCCTGCACCGCCACGGCGTGCGAGACGACGGCGACAGGCTGCCCAAACGGTGGACGATCTTCCTCTGCTGTAAACGGACGCCCAGCCGCAAGTCGGACTCCGAGCACCTCAAAGAAGTTCGCCGTGACGAATCCGGCCTGAGCGGTCCGGGGCTTGGCGCCAGGCACGGCGAGGCTCGCGGTCGACTCCTGCCAGCCGGCGATCGCACTCAACGTTTGCGAGGCCTCACGCAGATCACCAAGGTTCGCGTACGACACGCCGCTGGGGCTCACGCCGCCCGTCTCGCGCCAGGTGCCGGTCCAGACCACAACCAGCCGATCCGGTTCAGCGATTGAAGACGACGGCGTCCACAACAGCCAGTTACCGACGCTGACGATGGCCGTGGTGGGTCCGATGGTCAGCGCCAGCGTGGCGAGCACCGAGAGGGAGAACCACGGACGCCGTCGAAGTGCGCGCCACATGTTTCGGACGTCCTGCCACACACGTGCGATCACGGCCACCTCCAGATCAGTCGGTCAGTCCCTTGCGAGCTTCAATGTGTGCGCCGTATTGTGCACGAATCCTGGAGAGATCGGACTGCTCAACCTTCAACTCGCGGGCGGTTCTGGCGATTTCTGTAGCTTCTGCGTTGAGAATTTTGTGGTCGGCCGCCGCCACGGCGTGGAGGCAGTCGATCAGGGCCACACGCTGTTCGTATGTGGTCACCCGGCCGAGCTCGCGCGTGACGAGAAAATCGTCCGTGCCTCCAAACAGCAGATGCTGGGCCTTCGCCATCTGCACGGCGAGCGTGGCCTGCTCCACCGACAACCCCGCATGGTCGCGCACGAGGCGCTCCATGGCGTCGGTCTCGTCTGAGGTGACCTCAAGATCCGCACGGGCGATACGGCTCAGCAGAAACGCAAACGCCGCGACATACCGCGCCCGATCCGGTTCGAGCCGGTCGAGCTCATCCGCGATGCGGCGGATGGTCTGGCTGTCGGTGTCTACAGGGTCGCTCTTGAATCCGAGGAACTCGAAGATGGCGCGCATGTGTGCATGTTATCCGGGCCCAGGCTCCACATGCACAAGCACGTCAGCCACCCACGACAACCGCTCGCGGACGAGGCTGCGGACGTGACCGGCGATCTGGTGTGAAGCTGCGACGGTCATCTCGGGATCCACCTCGATGTGCAAATCGACGTGATACGAAAACCCGGTCTTGCGCGCGTAGGTCTTGTCCACCCCGCGCACTCCAGACACCGACATGGCAACCTGCCGAATCTCCGCAATCTTGTCATCGCTCGGCATCGTGTCCATGAGCTCCAGCGACGCATCGCGCAGCACCCGGATCCCGGTCAGCACCACGATCACACCAACCGCGAAACCGCCGTAGTGGTCAGCCGCGAGAAAACGCGTGTCGTACATCGCCAGGCCCACCGCAACCAACGCCGTCGTCGCCGCGAGAATATCCACGGTGTCGTTCCACGCGTCGGCGACGAGTGCCGCGCTGGCATGTTGGCGGCCGACACGGAATTTGAGCGTCGCCATCACCGCGCGCAGGGCGATCGCGAGCACCAGTGCCACCACGGCCACGGGACCCGGCGCTTCGTGCCGCTCACCGATGCCTTGCAGGGAGTTCCAGCTGACGATCACACCCGCCGTCATCAGGATCAGCCCAAGCACAAACGCGCTGAGCGTCTCGACACGACCGTGACCATAGGGATGCTGCGCGTCGGCGGGCTTCGCGGCGAGAATGATGCCAATCAGGACGAGCGACGACGCGAGCACGTCGCCGGCGAATTCGATGCCGGTGGCCAGCACCGACCGCGAGTTCGCACCGACGCCGACCAGGATATTGATCACCGCGAGAAGGAGGCTGGAACAGATTCCGGCGAAAGCCACGCGGCGAAGGCGCATACAGCCATTATGGTCCTGCGACACAATGTGTGTAATGTCCGAGTCCCTGTTGGGCCTGTCCCGGGCGGCGCTGGCGGAACGGCTGACGTCGTGGGGCTACAAGGCTGTCCACGCCAAACCCATCTGGCAGCATGTCCACCGTGATGGGCGGTCGGATGTGGAGGCGATCCCCGGCTTGCCCGCTGGCCTGGCGGACCGACTGCAGCAAGAACTACCCGTGGCGTGGCCGACGATCGCTCTTGAGACGCAGTCATCCGACGGCTTCACCCGCAAGTTCCTGCTGACGCTTGCCGATGACCGACAAGTCGAAACCGTACTGATGCGTTACGACGGCCGCGTCACCGCATGTGTCAGCACGCAGGCCGGCTGCGCGATGGGCTGCGTCTTCTGTGCAACGGGACAAATGGGCTTCGCGCGGCATCTCACGACGGCGGAGATTGTGGGTCAGGTGCTCACTGTTTCGAAGTTCCGGGGTTCCGAGGTTCCGAGGTTCCGGAACATCGTCCTCATGGGGATGGGGGAACCGCTCCATAACTATGAGTCAGTCATGGCGGCGACGGACATTCTTGCCGACACCGCCGGATTCGGACTGAGCCCGCGTCGGATCACGCTCAGCACCGTCGGTGTGGTGCCAGGCATCCGGCGGCTCGCGGCAGAGCGACGCACGATCAGCCTCGCCGTCTCGTTGCACTCCGCCACGCAAAAGGGACGGCTG
>CAZLJG010000107.1:0-7486 GCA_964559545.1 uncultured Solibacteraceae bacterium
CGCGTTGAGTTGGCTGTTCCCAACCGGCGCGTCATTCCCCGTGATGTACGCCGTCTGGGCCGCTGTGGTCGGCGCGCTGTATCCCGCCTGCGCCTGGTACGCCCGCTTCAAGTCGTCGAAGCCCCAGACGTCCCTCTGGCGCCTGTTTTGAGTAATTCCCGCACCCGCGCCTGCGCCTTGGCCCGCACCGAGTCGGGCAGCGGCGCGTCGGCGGCCTTTCGGCAGATGCCGGTTGTCGCGCGGAAGTCGGCGATGACCTGCGCGCAGGCCGGACACGTTTGCGCATGCTGCTCGATGTTTTCGCATGTCGCGGCGTTCAGGTCGCCATCGAGATAGGCGGAGATCTGCGCGAGCAGACCCTCACAGCTCACAGGTGCCGTCGTCATCGAGTGGCCTCCAGAGACTCACGCAGCATGACGCGTGCGCGGTGCAACCGGGTCTTGACGTTGTCTTCTGTCATCTTTGTGACCTCCGCCACTTCCTTCGTGGACAGGCCTTCCATTTCCCGCAACAGGACGATCATCCGATACGCCGGCGGCAGCTTTGCCAGCGCTGTCCGGAGCTCGCGGCCCAGCCACGCATTCAACGCGAGGTCATCGGGCCCCTTCGAGTGTGTCGCCACGTCACGAGCTTCCAACCGATGCCCGTCAGCGTGGTCCACATGCGGCAGGTCCAGCGATTCCACCCGCGCCGGTTCGTCCACCCGTTTGCGCCGTTTCATCAAACACGCATTCCGCACCGTGCGGAACAACCACGTGCGAAACGCCGACGGGTCCTTGATGCTGCCGACGTGTCTGTATGTCCTGATCAACGCGTCCTGCATCACATCTTCAGCATCTTCAGCGTGCCCACACACCAACAGCGAAAACCGGAACGCCACCTGCTGCGCCCGCATCAACAGCTGTTCCATGGCTGACTCGTCGCCCGACGCCGCGGCCCGCACCAGCGGGGCGTACGGATCGGGCGCGGCGGCCGCGTCAGGCACGTCAAGCGCATCTGAGAGATGCGGATTCCCCGGTTTGGTGACAGTCACACACAAATTGTCACCTTTTTCCGAACCCCGCATCTCTGGGGGGTGATGGCACGACACATTGGCCGTTTGGCCCCCCTTCTCATGTTGATCGCCTCTGCGGCCCACGCCCAGACGCCGTTGACGCTGGACGAAGCGCTGGCGAAGGCGCAGGCACACAACCCCGCGTTGGCAGCCGCCCGAGCGCAGGCTGATGGTGCCTCGGCCGGTGTGACCGCCGCGCGCGGGCAGTGGTTCCCCCGCGTGACGCTCACCGAAAGCGCGACCCGCAGCGACCAGCCGGTCTTCGCGTTTGGCGCCTTGCTCTCCGCGCGCCAGTTCACCGCACAGGACTTTGCGGTGACACGGCTGAACAGCCCCGGTGCCACCAATCTGTTCACCACGCGCATTGGCGTCCAGCAGGTGATCTTTGATGGCGGCCGGACGTCGGCGATGGTGGCTGAGTCGCGCGCCCGCCACGATGCCGCGACGGCGTCCTTCGACGAGGCGGCCACAGGCATCGCACTCGCGGTGACCAGGACATTTGGACAACTCGTCAGCCTTCAGGCGTCGACTCGGGCGCTCGATGCCGCCGTGGCCGCTGCGACTGAAGATCTTGCGCGTGCAGAGCGCCGCCGGGACGCAGGCACGGTCACCGACGCGGATGTGCTCGCGATTGCCGTCCACCTTTCTGACCTCCGACAGCGACGGATTCTGTTGAACGCGAACGTGGCTGCGACGGCCGCCACGCTCAATCGCCTTATGGGTGCGCCAGTCGAATCGCCGATTGACGCTGTCGTCCTCCCGCCCTCGAATACTGCGACCACTCAGAGTCTCGAGGCCCTGTTTGCGGAAGCCGAAGCCGCGCGCCCCGACCTGCGACGCGCCGACGCAGACATCCTCATGGCCAGCGCGGCCGCGCGCCAGGCGTCGTCCATCTGGTGGCCGCAGGTCGCGGCACAGGCCGGCATCGAGTGGAACGGCATCACGGCCGGCGACCGCGCGCGTTCCTGGATCGTGGGTGGGGAAGTTCGGTGGTCGCTCTCACTCTCAGGCGCGGATCGCGCCCGCGTGCAGGCCGCCTCGCACGCACGGTCAGCAGCGGAACTGATGCGCGCAGACCTGCGCGCCGCAGTCCAGGTGGAAGTACTGACGGCCGTGCGTCAACTGGAAGCCGCGATTGCGAGGGTCTCCGTCGGTGCCGAGTCCGTTGCGCAGGCCACGGAACGCGCCCGCGTGGTGCGCAATCGATACGACGCGGGTCTGGCGTCGATGACTGATGTATTGGCTGCGTCCAGCGCATTGCTCGACGCCGAAGCGCGGCACACCGCCGCGCACGTGGATGTGATGAACGCGCAAGCGGAACTGCGGCGCGCCGTGGGGAGACGATGATGACGACGACGAAGGTATGGGGGCTTGGTCTGCTGGTGGCGGTGAGTGCGGCTGCGTGTGGTGGCGATACCGCCAGAACGCCTGAAGCCGATGACACGACGCCGGTGGCCGTGACGACCGACACGGCGGCGTTGACGGCATTCGCAGACTCCTTTGAGTCCGGCGGCACGCTGGTGGCGCGGCAGACGGCGATCATCTCGAGTCGCGTGCTGGCGCCGGTCCTGCGCGTCACCGTGCAACCAGGTGCCGTGGTGCGTCGAGGTCAGGTGCTCGTGGAGCTTGATGCCGAGCAGATGACCGCCAGTGCCGCCGGGGCCTCGTCGTCGCTCGACGCTGCCCGGGCATCGGCGCGCGCGGCAGAGTCGGAACAGGCGGCAGCCGAGGCGGGGCTCGCGCTCGCACGTGCCACACATACACGCATCGCACGGTTACATCAGGAGCGATCGGCGACCGCGCAGGAGCTGGATGAAGCCGTCTCCGCGCTTCGACAGGCCGAGGCACGCCTTGCGGCGGTGACCGCACAGGTTGAAGCGGGCAAACGGTCTGTCGATGCGGCGACGGCCGGCGCGCAGGTCGCCACCATTACTCGCGGCTGGGCCACGCTGACCGCCCCGTTTGATGGACGCGTCGTTGCCCGTCACGTGGATCCGGGCACGACCGTGGGACCCGGTCAGCCGCTGGTCACACTCGAGGCGACCGGGGCGCAGTCCGGTGTGCAGATGGACGTGCGCCTCGACGCCACACGCGCGGCCGGACTCTCACTCGGACAGAGCGCTGAGATTCGCGTGGAAACCGGCGGCACGTCCGACTGGATGCCCGCGCGCATTATCGAGATCGCGCGGGTGGATCCGACATCCCACAGCTTTGTGGTCACTCTGGAACTCGTCGCCGGAGCGGCTGTTCCAAAGGCACCCTGGCAGTCCGGCTACTTCGGCCGCGCCCGTTTCGCCGGCGCGTCCAGCGAACGCCTGACCGTGCCCGAATCGGCCGTCGTCACACGTGGACAGCTGACGTTCGTGTATCTGGTGGGCGCTGACATGCACGCCAGGCTGCGCATCATCTCCTCCGGCGACGCGAGCAACGGTCGTGTTGAAGTGCTCTCGGGGCTGTCCGCAGGTGACCGCGTGGTGGTGAATCCGCCGGCGACATTGGGTGATGGGCAGAAGGTGCGGTCATGAGCCATCCCACGGGCATGGCCGGGCAACTGGCCGCAGCGTTCATCCGATCGAAGCTCACGCCGCTGCTGATCGTCTCGTCCATTCTCCTTGGGGCATGGGCGGTGGTGGCACTGCCGCGAGAAGAAGAGCCGCAGATCATCGTGCCGATGATCGATGTGTTGATCGATCTGCCCGGAGCCTCGCCTGCCGAAGTGGAACAGCGCATTACACGACCGCTTGAACAGCGGTTGTGGGAGGTGCCGGGTCTCGAATACCTGTATTCCACGTCGAGCCCTGGTCGCGCGATGTTGATTGCACGATTCCTGGTCGGGGAAGACGAGGAGCGGGCCCTCGTGCGGCTGAATCAGAAGCTCGACGCGTCGGCCGGCGTTCTGCCCGCGGGCGCCTCAAAGCCCCTGGTGCAGGCGCGCTCAATTGATGATGTGCCCGTGATGGCCTTCACATTGTGGGGGCCGGGGCACGACGCCGCTCAGCTGCGGCTCATCGGCGCGCAGTTGCGTGACTCATTGAAGGAAGTGCCGGACACGTCGGAGATCACCGTGATTGGCGGCCAGCCGCGTCAGGTGACCATCGAGCTCGATCCGCCGGCGCTCGAAGCGCGTGGGCTTGATCCCCTGCGCGTGCAGGCGGCGCTGGCGCGCTCCAATGTCCGCTCGTCGGGGGCGACCGTGGTTGCCGGCAACGAAGCGACCATCGTCGAAGCGGGGAGCTGGCCCGGCACCGTCGAGGCGTTGCGCGATCTCGTGGTGGGCGACGTGTCAGGCGTGCCCGTCCGGCTGGGCGATGTCGCGACGGTCATTGACGGCGGCGCCGAACCTTCAGACTTTGTCGCCTTTCACGCCAGCGCGACCACCTCGCATCCAGCCGTGACGCTGGCCATTGCCAAGCGGAAGGGTACCAACGCGATCGATTTAACGACGCGTCTGCAGGAGAAGGTGGACTCGTTGCGCGGGTACCTGCTCCCTGCGGACCTGAACGTCACGGTCACTCGCGACTACGGCGAGACAGCCGCGCACAAGTCGAACGAGTTGCTGTTTCACATGGTGCTCGCCGTGATCTCAGTCTCCCTGCTGATGTGGTTTGCCCTCGGACGCAAGGAATCGCTGGTCGTCCTGACGGCGATTCCTGTGACGCTGGCGCTGACACTGTTCGTGTTCTACCTCTACGGGTACACGCTCAATCGCATCACGCTGTTTGCGCTGATCTTCTCCATCGGCATCCTCGTCGATGATGCCATCGTCGTGGTGGAGAACATCGTGCGCCATCTGCGCCTGGCGCGCGTCAAAGACGCATTCGACCACGTGGTCATTCGTGCGGTGGATGAAGTCGGCAACCCGACCATCCTCGCCACCCTGACGGTGGTCGGCGCCATTCTGCCGATGGCGTTTGTCGGGGGCCTGATGGGCCCGT
This sequence comes from uncultured Solibacteraceae bacterium, assembly GCA_964559545.1. Classification (GTDB taxonomy): domain Bacteria; phylum Acidobacteriota; class Vicinamibacteria; order Vicinamibacterales; family SCN-69-37; genus SYFT01. The sequence continues at coordinate 4,990 of CAZLJG010000107.1, forward strand.
ACATGCGGCCCATCCCAATCGGCGCCACAGCCGCGATGATGTTTTCGCTGGTCGTCGCGTTCATCGTGACGCCCTGGGCCGCCGTGCGCCTGCTTGGCAGCGGCGCCGACCACCACGATGAGCAGGAAGACCGACTCACGGTGCTGTATCGGAAAGTGATGCGGCGCCTGATTGAAGACGCCAGGGTGCGTTGGGCGTTTCTCGCCAGCGTCGCGGTGTTGCTGCTGGTGTCGGTGGCCTTCATTCCACTCGGGTGGGTCAAGGTGAAGATGTTGCCATTCGACAACAAGAGCGAGCTGCAGGTCGTGATCCGGATGCCCGACGCCACGCCGCTCGAAGCCACAGCGAGGGTCGCGGAATCCCTCGCGGAAGCCAGCCTGCAGGACCCGGCGGTGGTGGGTGCGCAGAGCTACGTCGGCACGGCGTCGCCGTACACGTTCAATGGTCTGGTGCGGCACTACTTCCTGCGGCAGACGCCGAACCTGGCGGATGTCCAGCTGCAGCTCCTGCCAAAGGAAGATCGATCCGAACAGAGCCATGCGATCGCCACACGACTGCGCGAGCAGCTGTTGCCGGTGGCGCAATCGATGGGCGCCGAGATTCAGGTCGTGGAAGTTCCGCCAGGACCACCTGTATTGCAGACGCTGGTGGCAGAGGTGTATGGACCGGATGCGACACTGCGACAGACGCTCGCACGGGACGTGCGCACGGTGTTTGAGCAGACACCCGGTGTGGTCGATGTGGATTGGTATGTGGAGTCTGATCGACCAAAGGTGCAGATGACGGTGGATGCCGACAAGGCCGCCGCCAGTGGGCTGTCGGCGACCGAGGTGGCGTCTGTGGTGCGAATGGCCGGCGCGGGGGCTCCCACCGGACTGTTGCATGATCCACGCGCTCGTGAGGCGGTGCCGGTCATGATGCGTCTGCCACAGTCACAGCGCGGGTCGCTCGACAACTTGTCGTCCATCCGCCTGCAGGGCCGGGTGCCGGTCTCGGTTGGTGAACTCACACAGTCCACGCAGGGCGTCGAGGCCCAGAGCATCTACCACAAGAATCTGCTGCCGGTGACATACGTGACCGCGGACGTCGCGGGCGTTGTTGAAAGTCCGGTCTACGCGATTCTGCAGATGAACGAGTCGCTCGCGAACGTGAGGACCCCTTCGGGTGCACCCGTCGAGGTCTTTAACGCGGTGCAGCCGGAGAACAGTGCGCAGTACGCCATGAAGTGGGACGGCGAGTGGCACATCACCATCGAAGTCTTCCGCGACCTCGGCATCGCATTCGCCGCCGTGCTGGTCCTCATCTACATCCTCGTTGTCGGCTGGTTCCAGTCGTTCAAGACGCCGCTGACGATCATGATGGCCATTCCGTTTTCACTCGTCGGTATTCTGCCGGCGCATGCCCTCGGTGGTGCGTTCTTTACGGCCACCTCGATGATCGGCTTCATCGCAGGCGCAGGCATTGTCGTGCGCAACTCAATCATTCTGGTGGACTTCATCGAACTGCGGCTCAAGGACGGCATGTCGCTCGCGGAGGCCGTGATCGACGCCGGTGCCGTGCGCTTCCGGCCGATGGCACTCACAGCGGCAGCGGTTGTTGTTGGCGCGGCCGTCATCCTGGCGGACCCGATTTTCCAGGGACTCGCCATCTCGCTGATGGCGGGCGAAGTGGCGTCGCTGTTCCTGTCGCGGATGACCGTGCCGGTTGTCTACTACATGTCGGCGAAAGCGCAGGTGGCGCAATGACGATTCAGCGAATTCTTGTTCCCGTGGACTTTGGTGAGGCCTCGGCTGCCGCCATCAACCTGGCTGGCCGACTGGCGGATGGCTGTGGCGCGTCGCTGACGCTGCTGCATGCAGAAGCGGTGGAGGCACCGGCGTATTTCACGCGCGACCAGGTCGATGCATTGGCCGCCGAACGGCGACAGCGCCAGGAGCAGGCGCGGAAGTACCTCGCAGCGTATGGCCATAAGCACACCGATGCACCGTTTCTTGCAGAGATCGCGATGCGTTCGCCGATCGACGCCATCAGGGACGCTGCGGTGGACGCGGACCTTGTCGTGATGGGTACGCACGGCCGTTCGGGGCCGAGGTTGTGGTGGTTGGGCTCTGTGGCCGAGCGCATTCTTCGGGATCTGACGACACCGGTGCTGATTGCCCACGCACACGAGGGGGCTCATCAGACCGTGACCAGCCTCGCGGTGTTTGCGGCGCCGGGCCTCGCCGGGCAGAACGCGCTCGCACTCGCGATGCGAATCGGAGCGGCCATCAAGGCCGAGGTGCACGATCGCCGCAGCGCGGTGGTCGAGCCAGCGGCCATGTTCACTGACGCCTCGATGGTTGTCGTCGCTGAACCGTGGGTCCACGATCGCGTGTGGCGCACGAACGTGGGCGAGCCTCTGATTCGTTCGGGCCGCGGGCCGGTGTTGTTTGTGCCCGAACAATGACAGTCGGAGCACAAGGGCTTTAGCCCTTGTGAGGTTGGGTGGGGTTGGGTG
>CAZLJG010000107.1:7586-9852 GCA_964559545.1 uncultured Solibacteraceae bacterium
ATGAAACTTGAAGCGATGTTGCGAATGATTGCCGGTGTGGTGGTGATGGCCAGTGTGCTGGCCGGGATGTATGTGGACAGCCGGTTTTATTGGCTGACGTTGTTCGTCGGCGCAAACCTGTTCCAGTCCGCGTTCACGAACTGGTGCCCGATGATGACGTTCCTGCGCAAAGCCGGCGTTCGCAGCTGAGCAGCGGGACCAGCGGACCGCGGACGGGGTAACATCGCTGCATGGCCCCGCCGCTCCGCTACGCCCGACAAGTCCTGCTGCCGGAATTTGGCGCCGACGGGCAGCGCAAGCTGGCGGAGGCTCGGATCCTGCTCGTCGGTGTTGGCGGTCTGGGCTCACCGGCCGCGCTGTACCTGGCCGCCGCCGGTGTCGGCACGTTGGGGCTCGTCGACTACGACGTCGTCGACGAAACCAACCTGCACCGGCAGATCATCCACGGCACGCCGGATGTCGGCCGGCCAAAGCTGCAGTCTGCCGCCGATCGCATTGCGGCGATCAATCCCCTCGTGCGACTCGAGTTGCACGAGGCGGCCTTTGACGCGTCGAACGCTCGACGACTCGTGGATGCCTACGACATAGTGATCGACGGTACCGATAATTTTCCGACACGGTATCTGGTGAACGATGCGTGTGTGATGACCGGCACGCCGAACGTGTACGGCAGCATCTTCCGATTCGAGGGGCAGGCGTCGGTGTTTGCCACTGGCGCCGGGCCTTGTTATCGCTGCCTGCATCCCGAGCCGCCGCCGGCCGGACTGATTCCCAGCTGCGCCGAGGCCGGCGTGCTGGGTGTGTTGCCGGGCATCATCGGCACCATTCAAGCGACGGAAGCCATCAAACTCATCACGGGCATCGGCGAACCTCTGGTCGGCCGCCTGCTGCTTTATGACGCGCTTCGCATGAAATTCCGCGACATCACGCTGGCCCGCGATCCCGAATGCCCGGTGTGCGGTGATGCGCCAACAATTACCACGCTGGTGGCCTACGACCAGGTGTGCGAGACGGAGACTCCCATGAAAGATGAAATGACGGTTGACGAACTGCAGCAGTGGCGCACCAGCGGCCATCCCCACATGTTGATCGACGTGCGCGAGCCGTTTGAGCACGCGTCCGCGAACATCCCTGGTGCGACGCTCATCCCGATGGGGGAGGTCATGTCGCAACTCGCGGCGCTGCCGACCGATCGCACGGTCGTGGTGCAGTGTCAGTCGGGTGGGCGCAGCGCACGCGTCACCGCCGCACTCCGCGCCAAAGGGTACGACGCCGTGAATCTCGTCGGCGGCATTCAGGCCTGGAAGCGGGCAGGGTATTAACGCGGCTTCAGACCCACGCGGGCCAGCAGGCGACCGAACTCAGGCTCAGCGCGCAGCGTGTCGTAGTCAGGATGAATGAGGAGGCTGTTCGCGGCGTCTTCGCGGCGGTCGATGGCGATGCCCAGCCACCGCAGGGCCTCAGCGCGATTGCCTAGCCGGCCGTACAGGCGCGACAAAAACGTCGCGGTCATCCAGTTGCCTGGAGTGGCCGTCTCTGTATCAAGATAGGCAGCAATCTCCGCCCTGGTCATGGCCTCCATTCCGCCCGCGTTGTACGCAGCACGCAACCTGTCCACCGATTCGAGGGTCGCGCCGCTCAGTAACATCCAGCGCCACCGGCTTTCCACGGATTCGCGTTCCCGTCCCTCTGCTTCGAGCACGTCCGCCATGCGATACGGGATGAAATGCCAGTTGGGATTGGTCGCGGCGGCGGCTTCGACCACCGCGCGTGCTTCAGCGATGCGCCCGGCTCGAATCAGAGGTTGGACCAGGTCGCTCTGAATCGCGAGCGACTCGGGCTCCAGAGCGATACCCTGTCGCAAATGCGCGATCGCTTCGTCGTAGCGGCCCATCAGGCCGAGAAACTCCCCGTACCAGTGCTGCGCGAGCGCATAGTCGGGGTCGAGGGCAATGGCTCGACGGAACTCGGCGTCCGCTTCGTCCCACCGCCATTCAAACTTGTACCTGATGAACGCCAGCGATGTGTGGCCGGCCGCGTCGTTCGGATCGAGCGCCACAGCCTGTTCGGCATATTCAAGGGCCCGCGGATACCGCACGTCCGGAGGGAGCCCGGACATCGTGAGGTTGTAGCAGTCGGCGAGTCCCGCATACGCGCGCGAAAACGCAGGGTCGAGTGCGATGGCCCGCTCGTACAACGTGATTGCTTGCAGCACCGTGTGGGGTGTGCGTTGCCGCCACTGCTCGCGCGCCTGCAGAAACAGCTC
>CAZLJG010000108.1:0-9846 GCA_964559545.1 uncultured Solibacteraceae bacterium
TTGTCCATCGAGTCCACCAGGAAGCTCAGACTGACCCGTGAAAAATGCTCGGGCAGCAGGTGTTCCGTGAACTTGCCGGGAAACGACATCAGGTAGTCGAACGCGATTGAGCCGGTGACGATGAGATTCATGGGAGTGACTGTCCAATCAGAAGTGGTGCTGGGTGCTACGTGGCGACGGGATCGATCACGCGTTTGCCGTCGCGTTCGCGGATGATACCCGCGGGAATGTTCGGGTCGTGCTCGAAGAAGACGATGTATTCGCCGGCGATGGCTTCGGGGATGAAGCGCTGCTTGTACATCAGCGTCTCCATTGGAAACAGGTCGTACCCCATGATCCAGGGCTCATCGAGGTGCGCCGTTGTGGGAATCAGGTCCGCGACGAACGCCGCAACACGCCCCTCGGACTCGACCTTAATCCACTGGTGGTTGCGCGCGTGGCCGCCGGTGCGCCAGACGCTGATCCCGGGCAGCACTTCCCCGTCACTCTCGTAGAAATCAATCACGCCGGCCTCGGCCAACGGGAGGAAGTTCTCTGGGAGGTAACTTGCCCTGTTCCGATCGTGGGGGTGTGTCGCATCTTCCCACTCGCCGTGTCGAATCAGATACCGCGCGTTCTTGAAACGCGGCACCACGCGATCACCTTCCCGTGCTGTCGCTCCGCCGAAGTGATCAAAATGCAGGTGCGTCGCGACCACCACGTCGATGTCGGCCGCGGTGAGGCCAATGTCCGCCAGCGAGTGATCGAGATGCCGGGTGCGGTCGAGGGCGTAGATATCGGCCAGCTTCGGCGGCATCTTGTCGCCGACACCACAGTCGATCAGGATCGTGCGGCCGTTGGCCTTGACCAGGAGCGGCCGCATCGCCAGGGGAATCCGGTTCCTGTCGTCGGGCGTCGTGCGCTTCGACCACAACGTCTTCGGCACAACGCCGAACATCGCGCCGCCGTCGAGGCCGAACGTGCCGTCCGACAACGAGTGCAGTTCGAAGGCCCCCAGCTGCAGCACTAGTGCGCCTCCCCAGGTGCCGCTGGCTGCTTGAGTTCCACAAGGACCCCGTGTGTATCTGCCGGATGCACAAACGCGATCAACGACCCGTGCGCGCCGCGACGCGGTTCCTTGTCGATCATGCGGACGCCGGCGGCCATGACATGGGCGATGGCGGCATGAATGTCGCGCACACGCAGCGCCACGTGGTGCAGGCCGGGGCCACGTTTTTCGAGATACGTCGCGATCGGTGAGCCGGGCGCAATGGACTCGACCAGCTCAAGCTTCGCGTCGCCGGTGTTCACGAACCGCACGCGGGTGTTCTGCCCCTTCACGTCCTGCGGCGCGTCAGAGGTCAGTCCCAACACGCCGGTGAAGAACTTCAGCGACGCGTCCGGGTCGGCGACGGCGATGCCGACGTGGTCGATGCCTGTGACTAAGGAGCTCGGAGGCGATTTCGGCATGCTCGGGCCGAAATCGCCTCCGAGCTCATTTCCCAACGCCTGAGCCATCACACTCGCAGCCGCGCCGTAGGGATCCACCTCGCGCGCGGCGATTCGGTCGAGCCAGCGGCCAAATTCGCCGGGCTGCAGCACGTTCGCTTCCAAGTGCTGCATGAAACGGCGGCCCAGAATCTCGCGCAGGCGCCACTCGGCGCGCGCGCGGCGACGGGCGCCGAGGGTGTCTGTGGACTGCTCGCGGAACCGGTCGATGGTGTCGATGAGTTCGACAATCCCGCGATTGGCCGTCGCTTCGGTGCGCAGGACTGGCGGCCGCCACCCTTCGCTCATCGCATCGTCAAGCGACAACATCATCTCGATCGAGGCTGCCGTGCGATCGGCACCTTCGCGGTCGGCTTTGTTGACCACGAAGATGTCGGCGATTTCCATGATGCCGGCCTTGAGCGCCTGCACCTCGTCGCCGGTGCCCGGCACGAGCGTCACCACAGACACATCGGCGGTGCGCACGATGTCCACTTCGTCCTGGCCGACGCCAACGGTTTCGATGATGACGACGTCGTAGCCGGCGGCGTCGAGCACGATCGCCGCTTCAGCAGTCGTCCGTGCGAGTCCGCCGAGATGGCCACGTGTCGCCATGCTGCGGATGAACACGCCTTCATCCTCGGCGTGCGCCTGCATGCGCACGCGATCGCCAAGGATCGCGCCACCGCTGAAGGGGCTCGTGGGATCCACAGCGAGGATGCCGACCTTCTTCCCGCGCTTCCGGAGTTCGGCAGTGATTTTGTCAACGAGGGTGCTCTTCCCGGCGCCAGGCGGCCCGGTGATGCCGATGAGATACGCGCGCCCGGTCTTCGCGAAGATGCGGCCAATGAGCGTCGCGCCGTCAGGCGACTCGTTCTCGATCAGGGAGATCGCGCGTGCGATCGCGCGTGGGTCGCCGGCCAGCAGCCGGTCGGTCAGGGGAAGGGGCTCGGTCACGACGCGCCCTATCGCCCCAGCAGCTGACGCGCGATGACGAGGCGCTGAATCTCGCTGGTGCCTTCACCAATCGTGCAGAGCTTGACGTCGCGGAAGAACTTCTCCGCCGGATAGTCCTTCGTGAATCCGTAGCCGCCGTGAATCTGCACGGATTCCTCCGCCGCGCGCACCGCGATCTCGCTCGAATACAACTTGGCCATCGACGACTCGCGGCCGGTGCGCACCACGCCCTGGTCCTTCATCCAGGCCGCGCGATACGTCAGCAGGCGCGCCGCCTCGATCCGCGTGGCCATGTCCGCCAACTTCCACTGAATCGCCTGGAAGCTTGCAATGGGCTGCCCAAACTGGCGTCGTTCCTTGGCATAGCGCAGCGCCGCTTCATACGCGCCCTGCGCCAGCCCGACGGCCAGCGCGGCGATGCCGATGCGGCCCGCATCCAGCACCTGCAGCGTGTTGATGAATCCCTGGCCCTCTTCTCCAACCATCGCGTCCGCCGGCACCCGGCAGTCTTCAAAGATCACTTCGCTCGTATCGCTCGCGCGCATGCCGAGTTTGTGTTCCTTCTTCCCGGCGCGCATCCCCTTGGTGCCACGGGGCACCACAAACGCGGTAATCCCCCGATGCGCCTTCGCTCGATCGGTGACGGCCATGACGACAATGGAGCCGCCGACGGAGCCGTGCGTGATGAATTGTTTGGCGCCGTTGATGACCCAGTCGGTGCCATCACGGCGTGCCGTGGTGCGCATGGCGGCCGCGTCGCTGCCGGCGCCGGGCTCAGTCAATCCCCACGCGCCGAGGTACTCACCTTTGATGAGCGGCACCACGTACTGCTGCTTTTGCGCTTCGGAGCCAAACATGTAGATATGCGCCGTGCCCAGCCCGTTGTGCGCGGCGACCGACAACGAGACGGACGGACAGACGCGGGCGAGCTCTTCGATGCAGATGCAGTACTCGATCGCCGACATGCCGGAGCCGCCGTACTCCTCGGGGTACTGGATGCCCATCAGCCCGAGCGCGGCCATCTTGGTGACAAGGCTGTGGGGGAACGCCTCGGCCTCGTCCCATTCCATGACGAACGGACCGATCTCGGCTTCCGCAAACTCGCGGACGGTCCGTCGGAGCAGTGTCTGCTGACTGGTAGGGCGCAGGTCCATCCCGAGAAAAATATCACGGAGGCTGGCGAACGCCCGGAGTTCCGCCGATAGGCCGGGCATGGGAATCATCAGAAAAACGATTGGTGTGGGTGTGCTGTCTCTGGCGGGTCTGTGTGCCGCACCCACCGTGGCGCATGCGGACATCACAGCCTTCTTCGGCGTGGGTCAGGGCCCGGAAACGCGCACGGCCAAGGGCCTTTCGTTTGGCGTCAGCCTCATCGTCGTCGGATTTGAAGTGGAATACTCGGATATCTCGGCCAAAACCGACGTCGACGCCCTCGCCCCCCGGTTGCGCACAGGCATGGTCAACGCCGTGGTGCAGACCCCGACGTCAGGCTTCCAGCTCTACGCGACGGCCGGTGTTGGCGGTTATCGGGAAAACAGTGTGGATGACACCGAGACCAGCACCGCCCTCAATGTCGGCGGCGGGGTGAAGATGGGATTGATGGGCCCGCTGCGCCTGCGCCTGGACTACCGGCTCTTCACCCTGCGGGGCAACCCGGCCGCCAAGACCGTGCACCGGCTCTACGCGGGGCTCAACACGAGCTTCTGACCTATCTCACCTTCGTGAGACCCATCCGTTCGATCCGAAGCACGGCCGCTCTCATCCGTTCGTAGAGCGGCTGCGCTTCGGCGGGCAGGGCTTCAGCCAGCACCAGCAGCGGGTCGTAGCTGGCCTTCGGCACGGCTGGATCAAACAGGAACAGGTACACGACAGACTCGCCCGGTGGCTCGGCTGACTTGTAGATGAGCCAGTTCGCCGCCTGGAGTTTGCGCGATGCCGAATCCACCGCGGTCAGCGCGGCTTTGAGCCGGACCAGAATCGCGTCGAAGTCCGCGGCCTTGGCCGGCGCCACATGGAAAATCAAGAGTCCCGCGCCTGAGGGGAACTCATACGTCACGGCCGGTCCGGTCGGCGCCGGCACGGGGATGGCCGGCTTCTCTTGCGCGATGGCCAGAGAAGGCACGACCGCCAGGGCCATGAGTGCGAGCGACAGCCGGAACACGCGGAACATCACGCGACCATTGTGCCGGAAAAAAGAAAAGGACGTCACCGCCGGAGCGGTGACGTCCTGAGAATCGTCGAAATCGACGGGTGCTACTTCCGCACGAGGGGCCAGGGCGCCCACTGCACGATGACTTCGCTGAACTGTTTGTAGAGTTCGCTGTCCGCGCGCCATTCGCCAATCTCATCGAGGATGTTCTGGATGTTGTAGCTGGCGCCCGAGGGCGTCTCGAGCATGACGATGTAGATCGACGGCTGGCCCTCGGCCGCTGGCGCATCGAGCTTGAGCAGGTTCATCGTCTTGCCCTGCTCCACGACCGCCGGCTTCGCGCTGGCTGCCATCTTCGTCTTGACGGAGGCGAACGCCGCTTCCAGCGTGGCACCCGTGCCCGGCTTGACCGAGATCATGACCATGGCCGGCTTGGACGCATCAAACTTGAAGGGATCCGGTGCCGCGGGTGCAGCCGGCTGCTGCGCCGCTGCGGGATCCTGCGCCTGCGCCGTCGCCGCCACCGTGAACAACATTCCGGTCACGCTCAGCGCAACCACCACGCGCCGGCTCACGACCGGCAAGAAACCGAACAACCGCATGCACATCCTCCTCGCCACTGGGGGCGTTGGTCCAAAAAAGGAAAGCCTACTCTACCGTACGAACACCTGAAAAACTTCGTTGGCGATCAACATCCCCTCCCGAGTCAACCCGAACCGCCCGGACCGGCGCCATACGTGTGACGTCTGCAGGAATGGGGCCAGGTCCTCCCCATACCGCTCCCAGGGGTCGACGCCAAAACGGGCCAGAAACCGGGCACTGTCAACACCCTCGGTCAACCGGAGCCCTGTAAAAAGTGCCTCTTCGACGCGGGCCCGTGCAGATAAGGACTCCACAGCCCCCGTCACGGACTGCCCGGCTTCGATCCGCTCCGCGTAGTCAGCGGTCGCCGACAGGTTCTTCCAGCGCCGGCCGTCCACGGTCGAATGCGCCCCGCACCCGAACCCGAACCAGTCCCCCGCCTGCCAGTACTTCAGGTTGTGCCGTGACTGATGTCCCGGCCGGGCCACATTGGAGATCTCGTACTGCTCCAGACCCGCGGCCTCAAGGCGGCTCAGCCCCTCCAGATACATATCCGCCGCATCGTCATCAGGCGCCATCGACCAGCCGGCCCGCGCCATGTCTTCCTTGAGCGGCGCGTTAGGATACAACTCCAACAAATACAGCGACAGATGATCCGGCGCGAGCGACACGGCCTTGTCAATCGTGCGCAACCACGACGCCTGTGACTGCGCGGGCAACCACAACATCAGGTCAAACGACACCGAGTTGAACCCTGTTCGTTTCGCGGCTTCGATCGCTTCCACGGCGCGAGCGGAGGAATGGATGCGCCCCAGCCGCTTCAACTCGTCATCGTCAAACGACTGCACGCCAAAACTCAGACGATTGATTCCCGCGTCCCGAAAAGCGGCGAGGCGCTCGGGCGTCGCGGTCTCGGGATTGGTCTCGAGCGTAATCTCGGCGTTCTCCGCAAGATCGAACGTCTCACGGCAGGCAGCGATCAGCCGCATGATCTCCGCAGGGTCAAGCAACGACGGCGTGCCGCCCCCGAAAAAGATCGTGTCGGCCGCTCCGCCAGGTGCGCGTCGGATCTCCTGCTCCAGCGCGGCGACGTACCGTGTCTTCAGCGCCTCGTCGAGCAGGCCGCGATTGAAGTTGCAGTAGGAACAGATCGCCTGACAGAAGGGGATGTGCAGGTACAAACCGAGGTTCATCGGTTCATGGTTCATGGTTCAGCGGTGCTGTTCCGAGTGCTGGGTTCAGCCGCGGCCGGCTTTGCCGCCGGGCCACTGGAGTTCGCGCGCTTCGCGCGGGTTCTTCAGTGACCGAAGCGGATCGTTTTCCTTGAGCTGGGCGCGTGCGGGACCACGGGCGCGTGCAGGGAGCACGCGGCGGCCCTTGTTGGTCTGCCACAGGATCGTCAGATCGTTGGGCCCCCCGTTGGGCGGCAACATCCGGTAGTCACCACCGTCGTACTCCAGGAATTCGCACATCTCGTGCAGGCGCGAATGCATCCGGTAGCCGACCCTGGCCTTGAGTGAATCGAGATCCGCTTCGTCCGGCGTGTCTTCGTAGTTGGTCGTAAAAATGGTCGGTCGGCGTTCGTTGTAGCGGGTGTTCACGATGAGGTTCATCGTTTCCTCCACCCACTCCGACGGCTTCTCGGAGCCCAGATCGTCAAGGACCAGCAACTCGGCGTCCATGACCGGCCGGATGATGTCCATCTCAGCTGTCCGTACCACCGGGTTATACGTGGATCGAATCACCTTCAGCAGTTCGCGCACGTCGTAAAACAACGCGCGGGCGCCCTTCTCGAGCACCACCTGCCGAAGCACGGCCACCGCAATGTGTGTCTTGCCAATGCCGGGGGGCCCAATCAGGCACAGCCCCTTGGTCACCGCCGGAAACTGGTCCGCAAACCGGCGCGCATACGTCACCGCCGACTGCAGTTTTTCGTTCGGATAGATCAGGAAGTTCCTGAGATCACACTTCGCGTACCGCGGAGGAATCCGCGCGTCGCGCAGCAACCGGTCCGACGCTTGTGCCCGCCAGCATTCGCAGCGCTCGACACGCCGCACGCCTTCGCCGGTCGCGGGCTTCCATCCAGTTCCGTTGCAGTGCGGGCAGTCAGACACGGGACGATGAGGATATCAGAGTTGGGCCCCGTCCTCATCGTTGCGCGTGGTCACCAGCGAGGTATTCAGCCTCTGTTCCCAATCGTCGAGGCCGCGCGCGAGTTCTTTTTTGACGTACGCCATAAACTCGTTGACTTCGCTCTGCATGCTTTCCATTTTCTGGCGCATGTTGAGGATGATTTCGACGCCGGCGAGATTCACGCCCAGATCGCGCGTCAGCGTGAGGATCGTCTCAAGCCGGTGCAGGTCGTCGTCGGAATAGAGCCGCGTGTTGCCATCCGTGCGGGACGGCGCGAGCAGGCCTTCACGTTCGTAGAGGCGAAGGGTCTGGGGGTGGACGTTGTACTTCGACGCCACCGCGCTGATCATGTAGTAGCCCTTGCCGGTTCCTGATTTTCTGGTCATGACTGGGCTCCAAATAGGTGGGCGCGCACGTCCACCGGGTTGAGCGCACCGAATTCCCGCAATAACTCCTTGGACCGTTCGTCGCGCACCGGCGGCAACACGATCTGGACCTCGGCAATCAGGTCGCCCGCCAATGCAGGGTCGTCCGAATGCGCGGACGGGATGCCCTGGCCACGCACGCGCAACTTCGTGCCGGATCCGGTGCCGGGCGGCACCTTCACCTTGACCGGCCCGGCGAGGGTCGGCACATCCACTTTCGCGCCGAGTGCCGCCTCATGGACCGCCACCGGCAGCACCATCCGGAGGTCCCGACCGTCGCGCGAGAACACCGGATGTGGGGCGACCTCGATGGTGACGTAGAGGTCCCCCATCGGTCCACCACGCGCCCCCGCGTGCCCACGTCCGGGCACCGACATGCGCGCACCATGATCGATCCCTGGTGGAATCACCAGCGTCACCACTTCACTGCGTGCCTGCAACCCGCTGCCGGCACACACCCGGCACCCATGTGACGTCAGCCGACCTGTGGAACCGCAGGGCTCACACGGCTTCGTGAATACCATGTGCCCGCGCGCCCACCGCGTCGAACCGGCGCCCTGGCACGCCGGGCACACCATCGGTGCCACAGCCACGCGGCCCACGCCTGCGCACCCTGGACATCGTTCCTGCCGCACGACTGACACTGGAAAGTGACCGCCGCGCATGGCGTCCTCAAACGACAACGGCATGGTCAGTTCAAGCGCACTGCCCCGCTCAGGCGACGTGACACGTCGCGCGGCGTCCTGGAAGACATCCGAAAACATCTCCGAGAACGTGGCCGCCTCATGGCCCTGCGCGAGTGACGAGAAGTCGAAGCCCTCAAACGCAATCGTGGCTTCAACAGTGGTCGGATGGTCGAAGGTGCGGGAGCGATCGTATTCGCGCCGCCGGTCCGCGTTGCCGAGCACCTCGTAGGCCTGCGACACCTGCCGGAACCGTTCCTCGGCCAGGCGGTCACCCGGATTGATCCGCGGGTGATACCGCCGCGCGAGGCGCAGGTAGGCGCGCTCGATATCAGCCGCCGTGGCGGAGGCGTCAAGGTCGAGCGCGCCGTACAGGTCCACTTATTTCTTCTCTTCCTCGATGACTTCCGCGTCGATGACGTCACCAGACGCAGTGCCATCGGTCTTGCCCGCACCACCGTCGCCACCTGCGCCACCCGCACCAGCGTCAGGTCCCGCCTGCTGGTAGAGCTTTGTCGCGGCCTTGGTCTGCGCATCCATCAACGCGTCGAGTTTCTTCGTGATGGCCGTCGCGTCCCCGGACTCGAGCGCCTGCTTCACGTCGGTGATCGCGGACTCAATGGCAAGACGATCTTCCGCCTGCACCTTGTCGCCCGACTCCTTCATGAACTGCTCTGCGGCATGAACGGCCTGGTCCGCACGGTTGCGGGTGTCGACCTCTTCCTTCCGCTTCTTGTCCTCTTCGGCGTGCGCTTCGGCATCCTTGACCATCCGATCGACTTCGTCCTTCGACAGACCACTGGTCGCCGTGATCGTGATCTTCTGTTCCTTGCCCGTGCCCTTGTCCCTGGCGGACACGTTCACGATGCCATTGGCGTCGATGTCGAACGTGACTTCGATCTGCGGCACGCCGCGCGGCGCCGGCGGAATCCCGTCGAGGTGGAACTTGCCCAGCGTGCGGTTGTCGCGCGCCATCGGCCGCTCACCCTGCATCACGTGCACTTCGACGCTGGGCTGGCTGTCAGCCGCCGTCGAGAACGTCTCCGACTTGCGCGTCGGAATCGTCGTGTTGCGCGTAATCAGCGTCGTCATCACTCCACCCAGCGTTTCGATGCCGAGTGAGAGCGGCGTGACGTCGAGCAGCAGCAGGTCCTTCACATCACCGGCGAGCACGCCGGCCTGAATCGCGGCCCCGATGGCCACCACTTCGTCCGGGTTCACACCCTTGTGCGGTTCCTTGCCGAACTGCTCCTTCACGAGCTGCTGGACCTTCGGAATACGCGTGGAGCCGCCGACGAGCACGACTTCATCGATGTCCTTCGCAGTCAAGCCGGCATCCTGCATCGCCTGACGGCACGGGCCCATCGTCTTCTGCAGCAGGTCATCCACGAGCGACTCAAACTTCGCGCGCGTGAGCGTCATCGCCAGGTGCTTCGGCCCGGTCGCGTCC
>CAZLJG010000109.1:0-9648 GCA_964559545.1 uncultured Solibacteraceae bacterium
GACGTTCACGGCGCACCCGTGCCTGCGTCACTTCGACGCCGCACTTGTCGCAGATGACTCCGCGATGCTTCATGCGCTTGTACTTGCCGCACAAGCATTCCCAGTCGGTGACCGGTCCGAAGATCTTCGCGCAGAACAGACCATCACGCTCCGGCTTGAACGTCCGGTAGTTGATGGTTTCCGGCTTCGTCACTTCACCGTGTGACCAGCGCAGAATCGTCTCCGGGGAGGCGAGACTGATCCGGATCGAGTCGAAGTCGGACGTGAGCTGACCTTTGTCGTGCAGATTGGGTCTCATCGATTAGGCTCCCACCGGCGTTTCCGGAGTTGGCTCGGGTTCGGCACTCGGTTCCTCGGGCGGTGGTTCCGCCCCTGGCCGCGCCTTGGTCTTCAGCAGCTGCACGTCGAGGCACAAGGCCTGCAGCTCGCGGATGAGCACGTTGAATGATTCCGGCAAGCCGGGCTGGAACGACGCGTCGCCCTTGACGATCGCTTCGTAGATCTTCGCGCGTCCCACCACGTCGTCGGACTTCGCCGTCAGCAGCTCCTGCAGGATGTGCGCGGCGCCGTACGCCTCGAGTGCCCACACTTCCATTTCGCCGAAGCGCTGACCACCGAACTGCGCCTTGCCGCCCAGCGGCTGCTGGGTGATGAGCGAGTACGGTCCGATCGACCGGGCGTGGATCTTGTCGTCGACAAGATGCGACAGCTTGAGCATGTAGACGTAACCGACGGTGACGTCCTGTTCGAACCCGTCACCCGTCATGCCGTCGAACAGCTTCGTCTTGCCGCCCTTCGGGAGACCGGCTTCGTCGAGCCACTTCTTGATCTCACCTTCACGCGCGCCGTCGAAGACGGGCGTCGCGAAGTAGAGGCCGAGTGCGTGCGCGGCCCAGCCGAGGTGCGTCTCGAGAATCTGACCGACGTTCATACGCGACGGAACGCCGAGCGGGTTCAGGACGATCTCGACCGGCGTACCATCCGGCAGATACGGCATGTCTTCTTCGGGCAGGATGCGCGCGATGACGCCCTTGTTGCCGTGGCGGCCGGCCATCTTGTCGCCGACCGACAGCTTGCGCTTCATCGCGACGTACACCTTGACGAGCTTGATCACCCCGGGCGGCAGTTCGTCGCCGCGGCGGATCTTCTCCTTCTTGTCCTCGAACTCGCGCTGGATGACGTCCACGCGCTGCGCCGTCCGGTCTTCCATCCGGCGCAGTTCGTCTTCGAACCCGAGATCGTCGGTTTCGATGCGCGCGCGCACCAGCACCGAGAACGGGAGTTCCGCCATCACTTCAGCGGTGAGCGCCGTGCCCTTGCGGACAATACGTTCACGACCGTCCGAGTCAAACAGGTCGGACCGCAGGGTCCGGCCCGTCAGGAGCGACGCCAGGCGCTTCTTGGTTTCCTCGTGCAGGATGCGGATTTCGTCCTGCAGGTTGGTTTCCATCAACGCGAGTTCGTCTTCCTCGATCTGCTTCGCGCGGTCATCCTTTTCGATGCCCTTGCGCGAGAAGATCTGGACGCCGACCACGATGCCTTCGACGCCGGGGGGGCACGTCAGCGACGCGTCCTTCACGTCTCCGGCCTTTTCGCCGAAGATCGCGCGCAGGAGCTTCTCTTCCGGTGTGAGCTGCGTCTCGCCCTTCGGCGTGACCTTGCCCACGAGGATGTCGCCGGGTTTGACCGACGCGCCGATCCGGATGATGCCGCTCTCGTCGAGGTCCCGCAGGTAGGTTTCCGACACGTTCGGAATATCCCGCGTGATCTCTTCCGGTCCCAGCTTCGTGTCGCGCGCCTCGATCTCGAACTCCTCGATGTGGATCGACGTGTAGTAGTCGTCCTTCACCATGCGTTCGGACACGAGGATCGCGTCTTCGAAGTTGTACCCGCGCCACGGCATGAACGCGACGAGCACGTTCCGGCCGAGCGCCAATTCACCGAGTTCCGTGCACGGACCATCGGCCAGGACCTGCCCCTTGGCGACACGCTGTCCCACGCGGACAATCGGGCGCTGGTTGATGCACGTGTTCTGGTTGGACCGCTTGAACTTGGTCAGGTTGTAGATGTCGGCGCCCATCTCACGCGAGAGGCCCTCGGCATCCCCACCTTCGACACGCACGACGATGCGCTTGCTGTCGAGGTAGTCGACCACACCCGTGCGGCGTGCCACCACGACCGCGCCCGAGTCGCGCGCGGTGATGTATTCCATGCCGGTGCCGACGTACGGCGCCCGGGCCTGGAGGAGCGGCACGGCCTGACGCTGCATGTTCGCACCCATCAGCGCGCGGTTCGCGTCGTCGTTCTCGAGGAACGGGATGAGCGAGGCGGCGACGGAGACGAGCTGCTTCGGGGACACGTCGATGTAATCGACCTTGTCCGCCGTCGTCAGGATGAACTCGCCCGCCTGACGCGCGTTGACACGCTCGCCCTGCAGACGGAGGTCCGCGTCGAGCGGCACGTTGGCCTGCGCGACGATGTACTGGTCTTCTTCCCAGGCGGAGAGGTAGAAGCAGTGGGGCTCGAACTCGACGCCCTTCTTCTTCGACCGGCCGTCGGCGCCCACGAGATCGTGCGCTTCGACCACGTCGCCGACCTTGTACTTCGGATTGCCACCCGCGTTGGTGACGATCACGTAGTCGACGATCTGGCCGTCCTTGACCTTGCGGTAGGGCGACTCGATGAAGCCGAAGTCGTTGATGCGCGCGTAGGACGACAGCGACGAGATCAGGCCGATGTTCGGACCTTCCGGCGTCTCAATCGGGCAGATGCGGCCGTAGTGCGTCGGGTGGACGTCGCGCACTTCGAAGCCGGCGCGCTCACGCGACAGACCGCCGGGCCCGAGGGCGGACAGGCGACGCTTGTGCGTCACTTCCGACAGCGGGTTGGTCTGGTCCATGAACTGCGAAAGCTGCGACGACCCGAAGAACTCGCGAATCGCGGCCATGACCGGCTTCGCGTTGATGAGGTCGTGCGGCATGGCGGTCGCCATTTCCTGGTAGACCGACATCTTTTCCTTGATCGCCCGTTCCATACGGACCAGGCCGATGCGGAACTGGTTCTCGAGGAGTTCGCCGACCGACCGGACGCGGCGGTTGCCGAGGTGGTCGATGTCGTCCACGCCCGCCGGGTTCTTGCGCAGGCCGAGCAGGAACCGGATGACTTCGTAGAAGTCGGCCGGGTGCAGCACCTTCTCGTCGAGCGGCGTGTTCAGCTTCAGCTTGGTGTTCAGCTTGAGGCGGCCAACGCGCGAGAAGTCGTACTTCTGCGCGTTGAAGAACATGTTCTCAAAGAGGGTGCGTGAGCTGTCGAGCGTGGGCGGATCGCCCGGACGCAGGCGACGGTAGATCTCGATCAGGGCTTCTTCGTGCTTCTGAATCGGATCCTTCTTGAGCGTCTGCGAGAGCACCGACCCGATGTCGTCCTTCTCCGGGAAGAACACTTCGATGCGATCGACGTTCATCTCCTGCGCCATGGCGAGCACGCGTTCGGAGAGTTCCTCGTTGGCTTCGAGCAGCACTTCGCCCGTGGACGGATCGACCACATCGGCCGCGGCCCACGCGCCTTCGCGCTCGCCTTCCTGCAGTTCGATGGCTTCGACGCCGGCCTTCTTCAGGGCCTCGATCTGATCCTTGCGGATCTTCTTGCCCGGGAAGATCTGGAGATCCGAGCCCGGGATCTGGAGGGCGGCGCCGGCGCGACGACCGACCAGCGTGTCAGCCACCTTCCAGAGCGCGCGGCCATCCTTGATGACCAGTTCATCGATCGTGTAGAACGTCCGCAGGATCTCGGCGGCGCTCCGCAGGCCGAGGGCCCGCAGGAACACGCTCGCCAGGAACTTGCGCTTCCGGTCGATGCGCACGTACAGCAGGTTCTTCGTGTCGTACTCGAACTCGACCCACGACCCGCGGTACGGAATGATCTGCGCGCCAAACAGCGTCTTTTCTTCCGCATGGAAGAACGCGCCCGGCGAGCGGTGCAGCTGCGACACGATGACGCGCTCGGTGCCGTTCACGATGAACGTCCCGTGGTCGCCCATCAGCGGAATGTCGCCGAAATAGACTTCCTGCTCCTTGATGTCGCGGATGGTCTTGACGCCGGTCTCGGGGTCCTTGTTCCAGACCACCAGACGGATCGTGACCTTCAGCGGCACGGCGTAGGTCATGCCGCGTTCCTGGCACTCCTCCACGTCGTACTTCAGCTTCATGCTGACGGTGGTGCCGCAGATGTCACACACCGTGCCGCGCGCCTCGTTGGCGCGACCGCACGAGTGGCAAATCACGGCGCCTTCCCCGTAGGGATCGGCGGTCAGGGTGGTGCTGCAGCCTTCGCACTTTTTGCGCAGGTGCTCGAGGCCGGCGAGCCGGCCACACTTGCACTCCCAGTTGCCGATCGAATAGTCAATGAACTCGAGTGACGAGTTCTCCCGGAAGTCGCTGATCGGAAACACCGACTTGAAGACCGACTGGAGACCGACGTCCTCGCGCTCGGCCGGCAGACGATTCATCTGCAGGAAGCGTTCGTAGGACTTCTTCTGAATCTCGATGAGATTCGGAATCGGAATGGTGGTCGTGATCTTCGAGAAGTCGATGCGTTCGCGATAGACGTTCTTGGGCAGGCTGTACATTCAGATAATCCTCGAGGCCGTGCCGATCCCGCCATGGACGCGTACGTACACGCCATGGCCAATAGCAGCAGCCGGCGTACACGGACGCCGGCCGTCAAATAAGAAACGCGCCAAACAGATCAGAATTCACAGGAGACATGGAGGGCTGGGAGTGTTCTTTTGAAAAAGAACCTCCCGTCCTCCGCGTCTCCCTGTGAGACCCTGAACTACTTGATTTCGACTTTGGCGCCGGCTTCTTCGAACTTCTTCTTGATGCCTGCCGCTTCGTCCTTCGACACGCCTTCCTTGATGGCCTTCGGCGCGGCCTCAACGAGGTCCTTCGCTTCCTTCAGGCCCAGGCTGGTCACTTCGCGGACAACCTTGATCACGTTGATCTTGTTGCCGCCGATGTCGGTCAGGGTCACCGTGAATTCGGTCTGCTCTTCGGCCGGAGCCGCGGCCGCGCCGCCGCCACCCGCGCCCGCCACCATCATCGGCATCGCCGCCGCGGCGGACACGCCGAGTTCCGTCTCGAGCGTCTTCACGAGCTGCGAAAGCTCAAGCACCGAAATCCCCTTGATGTAGTCCACCACCTGCTGCTGCGTCACGTCTGCCATTGCTCTCTCTCCTGTTGAATCGACGAATCTGAGTAAAAACGAATCCTGTGCACCAGTGGGGCGTTTAGCCCTGTGCTTCTTTTTTCTTCTGCACTTCCGACAACACCGTCACGAAGTCACGCTGCACGGCCGACAGGACCGTGACCAGCTGCTGTGCCGGTGCGTTCAGCACGTACAGCAACTTCGCGTAGAGTTCCGGCTTGCTGGGCATGTTCGCCAGGTCGGTCATCGCCGACGCGGGCACCAGCTGGCCCTGCACCACCGCAGCCTTGATGCTCGCCTGCGGCAGATCCTTCAGCGCCGTCGTGAGCGTCTTGGCCATCGCCACCGGATCCGTGCCGGTGAACACGACCGCCGTCTGTCCGACGAAGTGCTTGTTCAGCGCCTCGAACGGCGTGCCGGTCGACGCGCGCTTCGCCAGCGTGTTCTTGACGACGATGTACTGCGACCCGGTGCGGCGGATCTTCTGGCGCAGGTCGGTCACCTGCGGCACGGTCACGCCGCGGTAGTCCACCAGCACGGCGGTATCCGTGCCCTGGAACGCGGCGGTGAGCTGCTGCAGCTCGGTTGCTTTTTCTGCTCGTGTAACTGCCATGATTGTTCTCCGCCGCCTAGTGCTTGACGAGAACGTCCATGTTTGACGTCTCGATCACGACCCCGGGGCCCATCGTCGACGACATGGTGACGCTCTTCACATACCGGCCCTTTGCGGCCGACGGCTTCGCCTTGATGATGCTGCCGAGCAGCGCGTGCGCGTTCGCCACGAGGTTGTCGCTGGCAAACGAGATACGGCCAATCGGCGCATGCACGACACCGGCCTTGTCCACGCGGAACTCGACCTTGCCGGCCTTGATTTCGTTGACGGCCTTCGCCACGTCGAGCGTGACGGTGCCGGTCTTCGGGTTCGGCATCAGGCCGCGGGGGCCGAGCACCTTGCCGAGCTTACCGACGGCGCGCATCATGTCCGGCGTCGCCACGACGGCGTCAAACGCCGTCCAGCCACCGAGAATCTTGTCGACCAGCTCTTCGCCGCCAACTTCGTCCGCGCCGGCCTCACGGGCCTCACGCTGCTTGTCCGCGTTGGCGATGACGAGCACCGACTTCGACTTGCCGAGGCCGTGCGGCAACACGACGGTGCCGCGCACCATCTGGTCCGCATGCTTCGGATCAACACCGAGGCGGATCGACAGCTCGACGGTCTCGTCGAACTTCGTGTACTTGACCTTCTGAATCAGCGGAACGGCCTCTTCGACCGAATGTGGCCTGACAGGCACCGCTTCGCGGGCTGCCTGGTATTTCTTGCCTCGACTACGCATGTTCTACCTCCGGTGGTCCAAACGGGCTTCACGCCCTCCCACCCTTACGACTCTCGCTATCCGACGACGTCAAGACCCATGGACCGCGCCGTGCCTGCGACCGACCGGATGGCCGATTCGAGGCTCTCGGTGTTGAGGTCCGGGAGCTTGATCTTGGCAATTTCTTCGACCTGCTTCGCGGTCACGGTGCCGACCTTGTTCTTGTTCGGCACGCCCGAGCCCTTGGCGATGTTCGCCGCGCGCTTGAGCAACACGGGCGCCGGCGGCGTCTTCGTGATGAACGTGTACGACCGGTCGGAATAGATCGTCACGACGGCCGGGATGATGAGCCCGTCCTGCGCCGCGGTCTTCGCATTGAAGTTCTTGCAGAAGTCCATGATGTTGACGCCGTGCGGACCGAGCGCGGTGCCCACGGGCGGCGCCGGCGTCGCCTTGCCGGCGGCGATCTGGAGCTTCACTTGTGCGGTAACTTTTTTCGCCATGTTCTATCTCTGCTCTACAACTTCTCGACTTGCAAAAAATCCAGCTCGACCGGTGTTGCACGACCAAAGATCGTGACCATCACCTTCAGGGTGTTGCGCTCGTGGTTGACTTCATCCACGGTGCCGTTGAAGCTCGCAAACGGCCCTTCGTTGATCCGCACCTGGTCGCCCTTGTCGAACGTGTACTTGGGCTTCGGCTTCTCGGCGGCGACGGTGACCTGATGCAGGATCTGGTCAACCTCCTCGCGCGAGAGCGGCTGCGGCTTTGACCCCGCGCCCACGAACCCCGTCACCTTCGGCGTGTTCTTGACGACATGCCACGCGTTGTCGGACATGTGCATCTCCACGAGGATGTACCCCGGGAAGAACCGCCGCGAACTCTTCACTTCCTTGCCGCCGCGTTTTTCGACGATGTCCTCGGTGGGGATCAACACCTCACCAATTTCATCCTGCAGGCCATAGGCCTGCACGCGCTGCTCGAGCGACTCCCGAACCTTGTTTTCAAAGCCCGAGTAGGTGTGGATGATGTACCACTGCTTCGTCTTGACGTCGGTCATGCGCCACCAAACCGGGTGAACACCCAGCGCACCATTGCGGATGCCCCGAGGTCCACGGCGTAGAGATACACGCCAAACAACGTCGAGACGATCACCACGACCACCGTCGTCGCCCACACTTCACGACGCGCCGGCCAGGTCACTCGAGCCAACTCGGCCTTGACCTCCGGAATGAACCGGAGGAACCGGCTGATCCAGTTGGTTGACGGCTCCGTTGTGCCCTTTTCGTTGTCAGTCATCTCTCGATCACACCCCGCGCGTCGTTAACTGGCAGGCCAGGAGGGACTCGAACCCCCAGCCCTCGGTTTTGGAGACCGATGCTCTACCAATTGAGCTACTGGCCTAACTTCCCGAAATGAGGCAGTGCCTACTTCGATTCTTTGTGTCCGGTGTGCTTGCGGCAGAACCGGCAGAACTTGTTGAACTCCAGACGCTCAGAACTCTTCTTGCGGTTCTTGGTCGTGCTGTAGTTGCGGCGTTTGCACTCGGTGCACGCCAGCGAAACGATTTCTCGCATAATCCCCTACCTTCAGCGAACGAGAGACACGACCGGGCGTTCGGCCCTGTGAGAGGCCGAACGCCCAGCGTGCCACGAACTATCGACTTACTGCGTGATCTCCGTGATCGTGCCGGCGCCGACGGTGCGGCCGCCTTCACGAATCGCGAAGCGGCTGCCCTTTTCGATGGCGACCGGCGCCATCAGTTCAGCCGTGATGGTCGTCTTGTCGCCGGGCATCACCATTTCGATGCCTTCCGGCAGGTTCAGCGTGCCGGTGACGTCCGTCGTCTGCAGGTAGAACTGCGGGCGATAGCCGTTGAAGAACGGCGTGTGGCGGCCACCTTCGTCCTTGGAGAGGATGTACACCTCGGCCTTGAACTTGGTGTGCGGCATGATCGAGCCGGGCTTGGCCAGCACCTGGCCGCGCTCGACGTCCGACTTTTCGACGCCGCGGAGGAGGATGCCGACGTTGTCGCCCGCCACGCCCTCATCGAGGAGCTTGCGGAACATTTCGACGCCCGTCACAACCTTCTTCTGCGTGGGGGTGAAGCCGACGATCTCGATTTCCTCGCCAACCTTGACCTTGCCGCGCTCGATACGACCCGTCACCACCGTGCCGCGACCCGAGATCGAGAACACGTCTTCGATCGGCATCAGGAACGGCTTGTCGGTCTCACGCACCGGGATCGGGATGTAGGTGTCGAGCGCTTCCATGAGCTTCAGCACCGTGTCGACGCCGGCCGGGTCGCCGTTGAGGGCGCCGAGGGCCGAGACACGCACCACCGGCAGGGTGTCGCCGGGGAAGCCGTAGCCGGTGAGCAGCTCACGCACTTCGAGCTCAACCAGGTCGAGCAGTTCCGCGTCGTCCACGGCGTCGCACTTGTTCAGCGCGACCACGAGGTACGGCACGTTCACCTGCTTCGCGAGCAGGATGTGTTCACGCGTCTGCGGCATCGGGCCGTCGACCGCGCTCACGACCAGGATCGCGCCGTCCATCTGCGCCGCGCCCGTGATCATGTTCTTGATGTAGTCCGCGTGACCCGGACAGTCGACGTGGGCATAGTGCCGGTTCGGCGTGCCATATTCGACGTGACTGGTCGCAATGGTCAGGATCTTCGTGTCGTCACGACGGCCCTGCGATTCCGACGCCTTGGCCACTTCGTCGTACGGCACGAACTTCGCCCAGCCCTTGTCCGCCGCGACCTTGGTGAGGGCCGCCGTCAGAGTGGTCTTGCCGTGGTCGATGTGACCAATGGTGCCCACGTTCACGTGCGGCTTTGAACGATCAAACTTTTCCTTCGCCATTGCTCTCTCGTCTCCGTCTATCGGCAGGGCCAAACCCTGCGCACAAGTTGCGTTGCCTGTTACTTCGTCCACCCAAACCCGGCCGCGCTCGCGTCCGGGGCCTTACCTTCTGGAGCCGATGACCGGGATCGAACCGGTGACCTCGTCCTTACCAAGGACGTGCTCTGCCAACTGAGCTACATCGGCCTTCGCCCTCGACCGACGTGAAATATGGAGCGGGAGACGGGGATCGAACCCGCGACCAACAGCTTGGAAGGCTGTGACTC
>CAZLJG010000110.1:0-9597 GCA_964559545.1 uncultured Solibacteraceae bacterium
CCGCCGACGATCGCGCCCGGCACCGATTCGAAGCCGCCGAGGATCAGCACCGGCAGCGCCTTCAGTGCGACAAAGGTCAACGCGAACTGGACGCCATTGCGCGCACCCCACAGCAGGCCGGCCACCAGCGCGACAAAACCCGCCACACCCGGCTTGGCGGCCGAATCGTTGGCGGCACCCGCGCGAATCAGCAGGCGGAAGCTGACCGCCGGCTGCTCCTTCTGCGGTACCGCCAGTACCTGCAGCCCGTTTGACAGTGTCTTCAGCTGGTACGGCGGAAACTCCACGGGACGCGACGGCAGCGGTCGAGGCGGCGCTTCAGTCGGCCACTGCGCCCGTTGGGCGAAAGCCGGGACGCTGATGGCCACAAGGGCCGCCACCAGGAACGAGGTGCGCAGGGTGCGGTTCACTGCCGACCTCCCGCTGCCGGTCCCGGCATGATGGTGATGCGCAGTCGGGTCTCGGGTGTGAAGTAGGTGCGCGCCACGCGCTGCACGTCCTCCACCGTCACCGCCTGGAACAAGTCGAACTCGCCATCGGCCGTCTTGATGTCGTCGTGCAGGACGACCGCATGGGCCAGATGCAGCGCCTTGTCCTGAATCGTCTCGCGACCGAGGATGTAGTCCCTCGCGAACTGTCGCTTGGCGCGGTTGAGTTCGTCCTGGGTGATCGGCTCGGTCTTCATCCGGTCCACTTCGGCAATGAGCGCGTCCATCAAGCGCTCGGGCGGTGTCGCGCCCTGCGTGATGCCCACGGCATAAAAGTAGTTCGGATGTTCGATGAGCTTCGCCTGACCGAACGCCGCCAGCGCCAGCTGTTTGTCGTACACGAGTGAGCGATAAATGCGCGAACTCTGCCCGTCGGACAACACCTTCGCGAGAATGTGCAGCGGATACGCATCAGGGTGCCCGTCGAATGCAATCGGATATCCCACCACCACCGCCGGCAGCGGCCACGGCTGCGTCACCGTGAAGCGGCGCTCGGCCGTGGGCTTGGGTTCCTTCGGAATGTCGCGCGGCACCGGCTTGCCGGCCGGAATGCGCGAGAAGTACTGCTGCACCAGCGACAGCGCCTGTTTCGAATCAAACGCCCCGGTCAACACCATCGTGGCGTTGTTCGGCACGTAATAGGTTTCGTAGAACCCCCGCACGTCGTTGATCGACGCGGCCTCGAGATCGGCCATGCTGCCGATGGTCTGATGTTTGTACGGGTGGACGGTAAACGCCTTGTCGAAGATCACTTCGTTCAGGCCGCCGTACGGCACGTTGTCCACACGCATCCGGCGTTCTTCCTTCACGACCTCGCGCTCGCTCAGGAACTTCTCTTCACTGACCTCGAGCGACCCCATGCGATCGGCCTCAAGCCACAACACCAGGGGCAGATACTGGGACGGCACCGTCTGCCAGTAGATCGTCGCGTCCTCGTCGGTCGAGGCGTTCGCCTGACCACCCACGCTCGTGATCCACGACGGATGCTGATCGGCCCGCACATTCTTCGAACCCTTGAACATCAGGTGCTCGAAGAGATGAGCAAACCCGGTGCGCCCCGGCTTTTCATCCTTCGAGCCGACGTGGTACCACACCGCCAGATGCACCACCGGCGTGGAATGATCTTCGAGGAACACCACCTTCAAGCCATTGGGCAGGGTGGTCATCGTGTAATCGAATTTCGGGGGGCGGACGATCGTGTCCTGGGGCGTGGATGCCGACAGGAGAAGTACCGCGCCGGCCATCGCCAGCGCCCGTGACAGAAGGGTTCGAGGCATTGCCCCGAATTATACCGTTCGGCCCCGCCTCAGGACGTGCCGCGCCGGAACTTCACAGCCCACCGGCGCCATTGCCCGATGGGAATGGCGGGAATCCCGGCGTACGTCTTCCCACCTTCAAGGTCCGACAACACGGCCGATTTTGACGCCACCCGTGCGCCCCGCCCCACCCGGACGTGATTCATCACGCCCACCTGTCCGGCCAGCACCACGTCGTCTTCAATGATCGAACTGCCGGCAACCCCCGAACAGCCCGCAATGCGGACGTTGCGGCCAATCTTCACCCCGTGCGCGATCTGAACCTGATTGTCGATCTTGGTGCCGTCACCAATCCGCGTCTCACCGATCGCTGGACGATCGACGGTCGTATTCGCCCCGATCTCGACATCGTTCCCGATCACCACGATGCCCACCTGCGGGATCTTCTGATGGGTGCCGTCCTCGCGGGTCGCAAAGCCGAAGCCCTCACTCCCGATGACCGCGCCGTCCTGCAGCTCCACACGATGCCCGAGCTCAACGCGATCTCGCACCGACACATGGGCGTGCAACACGCAGTCGTCGCCAATCACCGCACCAGCACCAATCACCACATGGGGATACACGACGGTGCGCGCCCCAATGCGGGCGCCGGGACCAATCACCGCACACGCGCCAATCGACACATCCGCCCCAAGGGTCGCGGAAGGGTCAATGGCTGCTTGCGAGTGGATTCCCGGTGTCGCCGGCACCGAAGGCGTCAACAACGCGACGGCTGATGCGCACGCAACGTAGGGATTGGCCGTGCGGAGAATCGGGCACGGCGCCGACACCAGCGAGTCGTCCGCCAGAATCGCCGATGCGCGCGTCGTCGCCACCCGGCTGGCGAACTTGGGATTGGCGAGGAAGGTCACATCTCCCGGGCCGGCATCGTCAACGCCGTTGACGCGCCGAATCTCCACATCAGGGTCCGCACCGGCGCCTTCGAGGCGACACCCGAGCCGGTCGGCAAGCGTTCCGAGTTTCACGCCACGGAGGATACTACGCGCCGAATAAACGCGGTAAGGCGCTCCAGCCCGAGCGTCCGCGCGATCTCGTCAATCTGTCGATCCCGGTCAACCGTCGCCAGGGTCAGCGCGGCGCCGACGGCAGTCAGCGGACGGGACGCTTCGGTCGTCCACAGGTCGGGGCGCAGGCCACGCCGTGCGCCGAGGATGGACAGGTAGTGGCTGCCGAATCGGAAGATCAGGTAGTACGCGATGAGATTCGGACCGGGAATCGGCGCGATCAGGCCCGACGCCACCACGAGCACACCATCCACCACACACCAGAAGAGATGCTTGTTGAAGTCTTTCCGTATTTCGGAACGGGTCCACGCCAGGGCGCGCTCAGCGGGCACCACATCCGGATGCAGAAGTCTGGCGGTGGTCTGGTTGCGCAGCGCCCAGAGGAGGCGATGTTCGGCCACCGAGTCCGCGAGCTTTCGTTTGATGAACCGGCTGAAGCGGCCGCCGACCACAAGCTCGGGCTGCCCTGCTTCCTGACGACGACGCGCGGCCTCGCCTTCGGCCAGCGCCTGTCGGAAGCTGCGCTTCATGCGCGCCAGGAGCCCGGGGCGGGCACCGCCTTCACCCTCCACGTCGGGCTCGATCGTGTCGGGCTCCGGTTCGCAGTACAACGCGAACTCCGGCGTCCCCGCGCGCCCCGCCGGTTGGACCGGCACCAGAAACACGTCCACGTACTTACCGACGGATCCGCGCAGGCGTCCGTTCGCCCTCGACTGGAATCGCGGGACGTCCGGCGGCGACCCACGCGCTGTACGCCGCACTCGCGACGGCGGTGGCCGCCTCATTCATCCGGCGCTCGGCCATCGGTCCCGCTTCTTTCGTCAACACCGCAAAATACGCATCGTCGTAAAACTCGCGCCCCTGGGTGGCCTTGAGGTCAGCAGCCAGAAGCGACGCGACCAGTTGCTGGCTGTCGACGACCGTCTTGAACATGAACTCCTTGAAGTCCGTGATGACCTGCACGGGCTTCGGGGTCCATTTCCAGACCTTCGTATCACGAAGAATCATCTGGGTCTCGAAGCGCGAATGAATCCCCCGCTGGTTGGTCATCTGTCCGTCATAGTTCAACGCGCCGTGCAGCGGCTGGTGCGCGTCCTCGATGTAATGCGCGAGCACGGCGAGCAGATACCGGGCGTTGTCGGCGGCATACGGGGCGTCCGGACGACCCAGTTGCTTCATCGCATCCACCAGCCGGTTGTAGATCTCCTCCGCGCGCCACGGGAGCCGTCCATACCGCGTCGTCGGGCCGATGCCGTACTTCTTCACATACTCGTCGTACTCACGAGGCACGTTGAGGAACGGCGCCTTGGAGCCTTCTTCGAAGTCGATGTCGAGAAAGTGATTCGGTGGTTCATCCCCGCGGGCGCTCTGCAGGTCCGCGACGCGCCACAGGTCGGGGTCCACGGAGTGTTCGGCGATAAACGCCTTGTGCTTGATGTACAGCGGCTTGATTTCCGGCGGCAGTTGTTCGACAGCCTGCTCGGTAATCATCCGGTGGACGTCCATGCCCCAGGCGCCGACCGACGATGAACCCGCAAGAAGCGTGAGGGCAAGACCAAGAGACAGCAGTGCGCGCATAAAATCCATGCTAGCCCAACTTCGTGACGGCGGCGGCAATGCGACGGGCCCTGGTCTCCGGCCGTTTCGCCTCCTCAATGGCCTCAACGTGTTCACGCTGGTGCGAGTAGCTGAGGCTCTTCCAGCGCGCGAGGGCGCCAGGCACAGCCTTTAATGCGCGCAGAAAATCGGCAGGAGCCGTGACCACCCGGGGCTCCGCATCGAGCTCAAGCCGTACGCGGACTGCCTGCCGGCCGTCAACACCAGCGGCCTCCCGATGGCTCTTCCGCAGCGGGATGAGGGCCTGGCCGCCCATCGCCGCGATGGTGCTGCGATACGTGAAGCCGTTGATGGTGACCTTCACGGGTGCGCGCACCTTGCCGAACACCACCTTCGGATCAAAGGGCACGATGAAGTAACACCCGGATCCCTCCTGCACGACCTCCGCCACAAACGTCCTGGCCATCGGCACACGTTACCACCAGGAGAACGGGCTAGAATCAAAAGCCCATGGACCATGAGGGCATCGCGCGACTGGCAGCGTTGGCGAAACTGGACATCTCCGACGCTGAACGCGATCAGTTCGCCGGACAACTGACGGACATTCTTCGGTACGTCGATCAACTCCAAGCCGTCGACACCTCGGACAGCGGACTGGGGACCGCGGACGGGGGACCGGAATCGCAGTCCTCGGTCCGTGAGGACGTCCCCACACCAGGGGTTGAGCGATCCGCAGCGCTGGCCAATGCGCCGGATGCCGACCGGGAGGCCGGGCTCTTCCGCGTGCCGAAGGTGATTGGCTGATGGGCGCGATTCTTGACCGCACAAACGAGGCACTGACGCGGATCGCCGGGCGCGAGGACCTGTCCGCGTTCCAGTACGTGGCCACAGACCGGGCACGGACGCGGGCAGTTGACTTGGATGCAGCCGGAGGTACGGGGCCACTGCACGGCGTGCCCATCGCTCTCAAGGACAACATCGTGGCGCGCGACCTGCCCACCAGCGCCGGATCGAAGATTCTCGAGGGCTACGTGTCCCCCTTCGACGCGACGGTCGTCGAACGCCTCGAGGCCGCAGGTGCCGTCATCGTCGGCACCACGCGGTGTGATGAATTCGCGATGGGTTCGTCCACGGAAAACTGTGCGTATGGCCCGGTCAAGAATCCGTGGGATGTCACCCGCACACCCGGTGGGTCGAGCGGCGGGTCGGCCGCAGCGGTCGCCGCCGGCCTCGTGCCGATCGCGTTCGGCTCCGACACCGGCGGCTCGATCCGCCAGCCGGCCGCGCTGACCGGTGTGGTCGGCGTGAAGCCGACCTATGGCCGTGTCTCGCGATACGGACTCATCGCCTTCGCATCGTCACTCGATCAGATCGGCCCCTTCACGACGACCACGCGCGAGGCCGCGCAAGTGCTCGAAGTGATCTCGGGCCACGACCCGCGGGATGCGACGTCTTCAACGCGACCGGTCCCGTCGTTCACCGACGCACTCACAGGTGATGTGAAAGGCCTCCGCATCGGCGTACCGCGTCACCTGTTGGCGGACGGTGTCGATCCTGAAGTGCGCAAGGCCTTTGATGCGTCACTCGAAGTCGCGCGTGGACTCGGCGCCACCATCCACGACGTGGCACTGCCCCACACCCAATACGCCATCGCCGTGTATTACCTGGTTGCCACGGCTGAAGCGAGTGCCAACCTCGCGCGGTTCGACGGCGTCCGGTACGGTCACCGTGCCAAGTCGCCGTCATCGCTGGCGGCACTCTACGAACGCAGTCGCAGTGAAGGGTTTGGTCCGGAAGTGAAGCGCAGGATTCTGCTCGGCACGTACGTGCTGAGTGCGGGCTACTACGACGCGTACTACCGGAAAGCGCAGCAGGTGCGCGCTCTCATCACGCGCGACTACACGACTGCGTTTGACTCGGTTGATTTGATTGCGCTTCCCACGAGCCCGGTGCCGGCATTCAAGCTCGGCGAACGCGTCAACGACCCATTGCAGATGTATCTCGCTGACGTCTTCACGGTCGGTGCCAACCTGGCCGGCATCCCCGGCATCAGCGTGCCGTGCGGGTTCACGTCAGGCAAGCTGCCGATTGGCCTTCAGTTCCTCGCCCGCGCCTGGGACGAAGCGACGATGCTGCGGATGGCGGATGCGTTTGAAAATGAGCTCGGAGGCGATTTCCGGTAGCACACCCGCCGAAAATCGCCTCCGAGCTCATCTTGGGACAACGCGGGGGCTAAAGCCCCCGCGCTCCGTACGACGCTTGGGGCTTCCGCACCATCCGGTAAATTCCGTAGCCGATACCGGCCAGAATCGCGAGCGGGAGCAGCGGCGCGAGGAGCATCGCCAATCCGATGGCGATGGCGATGACCGTGCCGATCAGCATGAAGACGGCGCCGACCGCCCAGCCAATCAGCCG
The DNA here is from genome assembly GCA_964559545.1 of uncultured Solibacteraceae bacterium. Taxonomy (GTDB): domain Bacteria; phylum Acidobacteriota; class Vicinamibacteria; order Vicinamibacterales; family SCN-69-37; genus SYFT01. The sequence goes on from CAZLJG010000110.1 coordinate 6,781, forward strand.
GAACGGCAGGAGAATCAGCCAGAAGACTGATTTCAGGACGAACAGCATCAACGCGAAGAGCATCGCGATGAAGGCAAACCCCGCGAGCAATACACCCACAAGCCCACCCAGTGCCAACCATCCAGTCATGCCGGAAGTGACGAGTTCACTTGACTGTGAGTTCCCCCCGAAGCCGGATGTCTTCGGATGACGCGCCGACCATGACGCGAAACACGCCGGGTTCCACAATCCAGCGGCGGTCCGCGTCGAGCATGCGCAGGTGCCTGGGCTCCAGCGTGAATGTCACCTGACGGGAGCCGCCAGGCTGCAGCGTGATGCGGCTGAAGCCTTTCAGTTCCATCACCGGGCGCGCCACTGAGCCGAGCACGTCCCGGATGTAGAGCTGCACCACTTCATCACCCGCGCGAGTGCCGGTGTTGCGCACGGTGCAGGTCACCGTCGCGGTGCCGGACGCCGCCATCTCCCCAGGCGTGATGCGCAGGTCTGAATATTCGAACGTCGTGTAACTGAGCCCAAATCCAAACGGAAACAGCGGCATCCCGTTCAGGTCCAGGTAGTCGTCCCCACGCCCGGTCGGCTTGTGGTTGTAGTGCAGCGGCAGCTGGCCTTCCGACACCGGGAACGTGACCGGCAACCGCCCTCCAGGATTCACATCCCCAAACAACACATCCGCGACCGCTGCGCCGCCCATCTCGCCGGGATACCACGCCTGCACCACGGCGCCCACCCGATCCAGCCACGGCGACATCGTCGTCGCGCTGCCGCCCACGATGACAACGATGGTGGGAGCGCCGGTGGCGGCGACGGCACGAATCACATCCTCCTGGCGGCCGGGGAGGCGAAGGAACGCGCGATCGCGAAACTCGCCCTCTTCGAGGCCGGCGACGACGACCGCCACGCTGCTCTCCTTCGCGAGCGCGACCGCAGCCGCGATTGACGATGCGGAGGTGTCTTCGACGCCGGCATCCCACATGAGCTTGAGCCGCGCAATGCCGGTACTCTCGTAGAACTCCAATCGCAACGGGTGGGTGGATCCACCGGGCAACGCCACCTCGGCGGTGCGCATGCCGTATGTCTGCTTCCGCCAGTTGTCGATGACCAGGCGATCACCGAGGTACAACCGATAGCCATCGTTGCCTTCGATCGCAAGTCGGCGCACGCCACCGGCAGGCACTGTCAGGGTCGTCGTCCAGCGCGCCGAATACCAGTCGAAGGGAATGCCTCGTCCGGGTGAACTCAGCGTCCACCGGAAGTCCACGCGCGGATCAACACGCGTCAGCTGGGGCGCACCGGTGAAACTGTTGTTCGACCAGTACTCACCGGACAACCCCGGCGCGGGCTTGCCGTCACGCACCGTGGAAAACTGTTCGGCAGGAATGACCTCGAACTCGCGGACGATCCGCCCCGGGCCGTTGACGTGACGGACTTGTACACCGGCACCGGCACGTTGACGCAGGCCGTCGAGGATGGAGACCTTCGCGATGCCCGGGCCGGAATACCCGCCGAGGCGTGCCTCGACGGCGTCGGTGCCGATGACTGCGATGGAGGTCGCGGAGGCAGACAGCGGCAATGTGCCCGCCTCATTCTTGAGCAGCACCAGCGAGGCCTGCGCGGCTTCACGCGCGAGCGCCCGGTGGTCCGCATGTCCGTTCCAGCGCGCGGCGTCCTCAACATTGACGTACGGCTGCTCGAACAATCCCAACTCGAACTTTGCGCGCAGCACGCGAGACACCGCCGCATCGATGATGGGCTGCGCAATCATGCCCTGCTGAAACGCCTGCAGGTACGACCGCTGCTGGCCATATTGCGACTGGAACACCACATCGAGTCCCGCCTCAAACGCGTCCTTCGTGGCGGTCGGCGTATTTGGCTCGGTCATATGCAGCACGGTCGCACCGCCGGTGGCCGACGCGTCAGAAATGATGAAGCCCTTGAAGCCCCAGTCGCCTTTCACGATGCCATTCATCAAGCGCGGATTCTGCGTGGCGGGATGCCCGTCAACAGAGTTGTAGGCGGTCATGAGCGACCGCGCGCCTGCTTCGCGCAGGGCGACTTCAAACGGCGGGAAGAAACGTTCAGCCAGAATGCGTTCGCTGTGGTCGATCGGATAACTGTCGCGACCACCCTCGCCGACGTTGGCGACCCAGTGTTTCGGAGTCGTGATGATGCCGGCGCGTTCGAACGTTTCGATGAACGCGCGTCCCATCTCCGCCGACAGATACGGGTCTTCGCCGTAGGTCTCCTCCACCCTCCCCCACCGCACGTCGTCCGCAATATTGACGACCGGAGAGAGGACCATGCGGATGCCGCGACTGGCGGTTTCGCGGGCGACGGCGGCAGACACGCGGCGCATGAGCGTGGTGTCCCACGTCGCCGCGAGACCGATGGCCTGCGGAAAGACGATGGCGCCGTCGCTCGAGAGACCGTGCAACGCTTCTTCGAATGGGATGATCGGAATGCCGAGGCGGGTGCGTTCCACGAAATAGCGCTGAATCGAGTTGATGCGCTCGGCGTGGGCGCGACCAGCCGGTGCGCCTTCGACGCCGCCCGTGGAAATCTGCAGACCGAAGATCCCGTTGGAGTAGTCGTGGGCCGGGTCGTCGAGACTGCCCGGGATCATGAAGACCTGCCAGAACTTTTCCTCCAGCGTCATCCGCCCAAGGAGGTCGGCCACGCGCACGTCTAGAGGCAGCGCCGGGTTCTTATACGGTGGCTGCGCCGGCTGCCCTGAGTGTGCGAGCGTCAGCGCGACCGTGATGGCAATCAGTCGAATCACACAACCTCTTTTGGATACGCGCGAATGCGGATGGCGGGCGG
>CAZLJG010000111.1:0-3792 GCA_964559545.1 uncultured Solibacteraceae bacterium
CGCTTCTCGGCCGGCACCCGCGCCTCGCAGGTGGCCTCGCGACGCAAGGAAGTGGAACGGCTGCAGACGATGGACCTTGCGCGGTCCAACATCCAACGGCCGTACATCCGCTTCCAGATGAATCGGCCGTCGGGCCGCAACCTGCTGGAAGCGCAGGGCGTGAACAAGGCGTACGGCGATCTGAAGGTCATCCGGAACTTCGACGCGATCGTGTCGCGCGGCGAAAAGATTGGCCTCATCGGCCGCAACGGCATGGGCAAGACGACGCTGCTGCGCGCGCTGCTGGCCGGCGGGCCCGGCCAACCGGATGCCACCGACGACCGCGACTCCGGCATCGTCAAGTGGGGACACGAAGCGTCGATCGGGTATTTCGCGCAGGACCACACCGGCGCAATCCGCAAGGGGACGACCGCCGCAGAGTGGCTGCACTCGTTTGATCCCGATTTGACGCGGCAGGACATCCACGGCCTGCTCGGCCAAATGCTCTTCCGCGGCGAAGAAGGCCTGAAGCCGACGGCGGCGTTGTCCGGTGGCGAAACCGCGCGACTGCTCTTCTGTCGCATCATGTTGCAGAAGCCGAACGTGCTCGTCTTCGACGAGCCCACCAACCACCTCGACCTCGAATCGATCAACGCCCTCAATATCGCGTTGCAGAAGTTCGAGGGCACCGTGTTCCTCGTGACACACGACCAGGACCTGATCGAAGAAGTCGCCACACGTCTGTGGGTCTTCACCGAAGACGGCATCCAGGACTTCAAGGGCACGTACGAGGAATTCTCAGCCCAGCACCCGTAAGAACCAACCTTTTCGTCCCCGTGCCCGTCTATGCCACTGGAATAGGTGGCTATGACAGATATTCTCGACCGCGAGCTGAAGAAGGGGTCCGCCGAACTGCTCATCCTGTCGCTGGTGGAAGCCAGGGCGCGGCATGGGTATGAAATTTCCAAGTTGATTGAGTCCCGCTCGGGCGGGCACCTCAAGTTTCATATCGCATCGCTGTATCCACTGCTCTACCGATTGGAGGAGCGCGGGTGGATTCAGGGCACCTGGGTCGAAAAGGCGGGTGAACGTCGGCGGCGCTTTTACAAGCTGACCGTTCCCGGACGCAAGGTGCTGGCGGCGCAGCGGGAAACCTGGAAGACATTTGTCGAGTCGATCGCCCGCATCACCGGAGGCGAACATGTCTGACTGGACGCCTCTGCTCCGCCCACACCTTGCCGGCCTGCGCCTCGCTCCTGAGCGCGAAGCCGAGATTCTCGAAGAACTCTCCCAGCATCTCGACGAACGTGTGCGAGACCTCACGCTCGAGGGACAGGACGTCGTCGCCGCCCGGGCCCTGGCGCTGGCGGAACTCCAGGAACCCGGAGCCCTGTCGTCGCGCATGCGGCGGCTCCACCAGTCGTCCTCCCCCACGCGGCTGACACCGGGCGAACCCCGCCGCCGGCTGCTGGGTGATCTGTGGCGCGATGTGCGGTATGCCGGTCGTGTCCTGCGCAAACAGCCCGGGTTCACCGTGGCAGCTATCCTGACGCTGGCCCTGGGAATCGGTGCGAACACGGCCGTGTTCAGCGTGGTGCAACACGTCCTGCTGACGCCCCTGCCCTACGCGGAACCTGACCGCGTGGCGATGATCTGGAGCAAGTGGCGCAACTTCGACAAGACGTGGGTCTCCGACGCGGAAGTCCACGACTACAAGACGCGCACCACCTCGTTCACCGACGTGGGGGCCTGGGATGTTGCGCAGGTGAACATCACAGGCGGCGACGCCGACCCGGTGCGTATCGGCTCCGCGTCCATTACGCCCAACCTGCTGCCGGTGCTCGGGGTGTCTCCACTCATTGGCCGCGGGTTCACCGAAGAAGAAGCGTCCGTCACGCCATCGCGTGTCGTCATCCTCAGCTATGAACTGTGGCAGGGACGCTACGGAGGCGAGACGCTCGTCGGCCGCACCATCGACATCAACGGCATCCCCCGGGAAGTGATTGGCATCATGCCGCGCGGCTTCAGGTTGCCCACCGACTACGTGATCGATGCGGAGGAACCCACCCGCCTGTGGGCGCCGCTCCAGTTGGAACTCGACAATCGCGGCAACCACGGCTATCACGCCGCGGCACGCCTGAAACCCGGCGTGACGATCACACAGGCCAACGCCGAACTCACGGCGCTGACGACGACCCTGACAGCGGAGGGGGCGTATCCGCAGGCGATGGAGTTTGGCGCGTTTGCCGCCAGCGTCTCTGACGAAGCCCTGGCCGCGGTACGACCGGCATTGTGGCTGGTGTTTGCGGCAGTCGGGTGCCTGCTGCTGATTGCGTGCGCGAACGTGGCCAACCTCCTGCTCGTGCGCGCGGAAGGCCGCGCACGCGAGTTCGCGGTCCGGTCGGCACTGGGCGCCGACCGTGTCCGTCTGGTGCGGCAACTGATCAGCGAGGGGCTCTGGCTCGCAACCATTGCGTCGGTGGTGGGCATCGCGCTCGCGTACGGCGGGCTGCAGGTCTTGCGAGGATCCGGGCTCTCTGGCATTCCCCGGTCGGCTGACATCACCATCGATGGGCAGGTACTGCTCTTCTCACTCGGCGTCACGGTCGTGACGCTGTTCCTGTTTTCTCTGGCCCCGGCGCTCCGAGCTGCCAAGGTGGACCTGACCGACGCGCTGAAGGATGGCGCGCAAAGTGCGACCGCCAGCGGTCATCGTCAACGCCTCCGCGGCGCCCTCGTGATCGCCGAGACCGCCATGGCCGTCATTCTGCTGGCGGGTGCCGTGCTGCTGACACGCAGCCTCTGGCAACTGCAGCAGATCGATCTTGGATTTAATCCCGCGAACACCTTGACGATGCGATTGGCGCTGCCGGCCACGACGTACGACACGCCGGAGAAGGTCGTGGGCTTCTACACCCGCCTGCTTGAGCAGGCACGCGCCACGCCTGGGGTGGAACATGCCGGCTTGTTGCGCCTGCTGCCGCTGGCCGCGCCGATTGGTGATTGGGGCCTGATGGTCGAGGGGTATCACCCGCCGCCCGGTGTGGGGTCGCCTGGTGACTGGCAGGTGGCGTCAGACGGGGCGCTGGCGGCCATGGGCGAGACACTGGTCGAGGGTCGGGACCTCACACCCGCCGACACCATCGGCGGCCAGGATGTGGCGCTGATTAACGAAGCGATGGCGCGCAAGTACTGGGATGGCCGCAGCGCGATCGGCGGTCGCTTCCGGATGGGCCGCAATCAGGCGTCGCCGTGGATCACGGTCGTCGGCATTGTGGGCAACGTCACACACAACGGGATGACCGCCGAGGTGAAGCCGAAGTTTTATCGCCCGTTCGGCCAGTTCCACCAATCGACCGGGAGTCCGTCGCGCAACCTGACACTGGTGGTGCGGGCGCAGGGCGATCCCATGGCCCTGGCAGCCCCGATGCGTGCACACGTGCGCAGTCTTGATCCGCAGGTGCCAGTGGCCGCGCTGCGCACGCTCGAAGACGTCGTGGATACCGCCATCGCGACGCCTCGGCTGACGGGGTCGGTACTGGTCCTGTTCGCCAGCCTGGCCCTGCTGCTCGCGGGCATCGGGATTTATGGCGTGCTGTCGTTTGTCGTGAATCAGCGACGGCAGGAACTCGGGATTCGGCTCGCGATTGGCGCGGCCCGTGGTCAGGTGCTCAGCCTGGTGCTGCGCGGCGGTCTCAGCCTCACCAGCATCGGCATTCTGATCGGATTGGCGATCACCGCCCTTGCAGCCCCGATGCTGACTCCGTTGCTGCACGACGTCACGCCCTACGACCCGTGGACGTTCATCGCGGT
>CAZLJG010000111.1:3892-9308 GCA_964559545.1 uncultured Solibacteraceae bacterium
TATGACGCCCGTAACGCGACGATCGGGTCCACGCGGGCAGCCCTGAGCGCCGGCACCAACGCCGCGAGGATTCCTGCGGTCATCAGGACGATGGCGACGACGACGAAGATCACCGGGTCACGCGGCTGCACGGCGAACAGGAATGCCTCGAGCGTTCCTGCGAGCAGCCAGGCAGCGCCGAGCCCGGCTGCCAGGCCCACGGCCAGCAGCGCCGATGCGCGACCGATCACCATCGCGAGTACTCGCTGCGGCAGCGCACCGAGCGCCATCCGCACACCGATTTCCGCCGTCTGCTGCACAACCAGGTACGCCATGACGCCGTAGATGCCCACTGCGGCGATCACGACCGCCAACACCCCAAACACACCGATCAGCAGCATGTTGAATCGATACTGCAACGTCATGCCGCGCAGCGACTGTTCGAACGTCGTCACAAACAGGGGCACGCCAGGCACGGCGGCGAGCACCGCCTGACGCAACTCGGCCTCGACGCTTGGGGCACCGTCCGCGGTGCGCACCAACACTGACGCGCCCACGCTGGGCGACTGCGCCAGGGGCAGATACGCCTCCGGGCTCACCGGCACCTCCGGTCCCCGCAGCCTGACGTTGCCCACGACGCCAATGACCTGGCGATCCGCATCATCGAGCCGAACCGTCATGCCAAGAGGATCTCGTCCATCGAAGAACCGCTGCACGGCCTCTTCGTTGAGGACCACCACGAGTGGGGCACCAGCCGTGTCATCAGCCGTGATGTACCGTCCGCGCTTCAGTGGCACCCGGACCACATCCAGATACGACGGTGTGGCCATGCGCACATGGACCTGGTCCGCATCGGACGTGAACTCCGGCTTGCCTGGCACCGTGATGGTGTTGGTACGCCAACTTCCAGACAAAGGAGATCCTCCCGAGAGCGCCGCGACCGCGACCACACCCGGCACCGACCGCATTGCTGCCAGCACCTCGGATACCGCCAGATCGGTCTTGACTCTCGCCGCGGCGAATCCGGCGTCGTCAACCGTGAGTACACGGGGGTTGACGCCCACGGTCATGACGTGACGTGGCTCGAGCCCGAGGTCCGTCGTCATCACACGCATGAAGCTGGAGACAAACAGGCCGGCCCCGACGAGCAACATGACCGCCAGCGCAACCTCGACCACCACCAGACCGGCCCTCAGGCGCTGCTTCGACCGACCCGCTGTGCCCCCCCGGCCACCCTCACGAAGTGCACCGTGCACATTCGGCCTGGACAACTGCCATGCCGGCGCGAGGCCACACAACACACCGGTCACCACCGTGGCCAGTGCGGCCGCCGTCAGGACTCTGACGTCGAGTCCGACGACTGCGACACGGGGGATGGACGTCGGCATCGCGGACCGCAGGATCGTCACGCCCCAGCTTGCGAGCAGCAGGCCGCCGACACACCCAAGGCCCGAGAGCAGGACACTTTCGACAAACAGGCCACGCGCCAGACGCCACCGGCTGGCGCCCAATGCGGCGCGGACCATCAATTCGCGTGACCGCGAGGTCGCGCGGGCCAACATCAGGTTCGCGACATTGGCGCAGGCAATCAGCAGGACGCAGCCGACGGCGCCCAGCAGCAGCAACATCCAGCTGCGGTTCTGTGCCACCAGCGATTCGTGCAAGGGCTGCAGCGCCCACGTTTGATCAACAAACCATTTGGGATGTTCGGTCGCGAGTCCGTCGGTGATGCGCGCCACTTCTGCGCGGGCCTGGTCGATCGAGACGTCGTCTTTGAGTCTGGCGGCGACACGCAACGTGTAGTTCCGCCCTGTCTTCTCGAGGTCGCGAATGCGCTCGCGCTCGGGCACCACATACGGGGCCACCACGTCCACCGGCTTTGTCAGCTGCAGCGGGAAGGTAAATCCCGGTGGGAGCACGCCGATGATCTCCCAGACACCGGAGTCAAACGTCATCGTTTTGCCGACGATCTGCGGATCGGACTGAAAGCGGCCACGCCACACGTGATCGCCGATCAGCAGGAGCCGATCACGGCCGTCCACCTCATGCTCACGGGTGAACAGGCGCCCGCGTTGCGGCTGCACCCGCAGGACGTCGAAGAGACTCGCGGTGGCGCGAATCGCGGTGAGCCCCTCCGGCTCCCCGGAATCGCGAACCGTGAAGCTGCGCACAACCGTGGCCGCGCCCATCGACGCAAAGGCCGTTTGGCGAGCCAGCCATTCCTGATAGTTCACGTACGCGACCGAGCCGACAAACCCGGGCACGGTCGGAGGACGGGTGGTGGAGACCTCACCCACCGCCATGATGCGGTCACTCTGCGGGAACGGCAACGGTCGCAACAACACCGCGTCCACGACTGAGAAGATGGCCGTCGAGGCGCCAATCCCAAGCGCCAGCACCAGCAGAGCGGCGATGGTGAAGCCCGGGGTCGCGAGAAACGATCGCAGCGCCAGGCGCACATCCATGCCGAGGCCTTCGAGTGGCGAGCGGTGCCGGAGCCCAGCGGCGGCGCTCATGCGCCTGGAGCGCCACACGCCTGCCGCGATGACCACCGCCGTCGAGACCGCCCACCACCCGTGAACCAGGCGCCCGGCGACCTCGCGACGCCGCACGAGTTCTTCGAAATCACCGAGCAGGGACTCCTGCCACTCGGGGGGCGTCCAGGTCCGCAGTACCCATCGCGCCAGTCTCATCGCGTCCCCCGCACTGGCCGTGTCTGCCGCATGCGATCGATCGCGGCCTGGGCGGCCGTGAGCGCCTTGCGCCCGTCGGCCGTGATGCGGAAGCACCGCTTCGCTTTACCGCCCCGCTCCGCCGTCGGTTCCCCCATCCAGGAAGACACGTAGCCCTTGCGATCGAGGCGGTCGAGCGTCACATACACGCTGCCTCGACCCAACGCGATACCGGTCTTTGATTCAATCTCATCCCGAATCGAGACGGCGTACGCATCCTCACCCTGGTTGATGACCGCGAGCAAGACGAGTTGTTCGAGTTCGCCCAGCAGGCCTTTTTCTGAAAAAGACGACATTTGGAACAATATGACGAGGCCAGGCGGCGATTAGTTGGGCCGCAAGGCCCGCTGCAACCTATCGCGTCTTGCGCAGCGTGCGGATCGTCCGCCCCGTGGTGCCGTTTTCCAGGCGCAACAGGCCGCGCACGGCGTAATCGCCGGGCGTCAACGCACCAAGCGGCACGGTCCCAATCGCGAGGAATCGGCCGTTGCCCTGCGCCTGGATCGCGAGCGGCACCGCGACGATCGCGGGACCATCGACCGACGACGCAATTTCGAGAAAGGCCGTGACGGCCGTGCCTTCCACCCCGCCGTAGATCTCAAACGACGCCAGGGCGGACGGCTCGTCGGCAAAGGACAAACGCGGCGTCAGTTGACCATCACGCGACAGGCCAAGGACCAGACCACCCAGCTGCAGCGAGCCGACAGGCACGAGGCTCGCGTCAAACCGGTAGTCCGCCGCGCCCCCGCGCCCCGACCCGTCAACCGCCGCCACCCGAAGGCGGTAGCGCCCGGGCTTCACACGCATGGCGCCCATCAGCGGCGATTCCCCGGCATCCACCGCCGACCACCGCGCCACCACCGATCCATCGTCGGTCACCAGCACCGCGCCGGCTGAACTGATCGCCAGGCCGCGATCCTCAGGCTCCGCGAGGATGGCCACCTGCACCTGCCCATCGGGAGCGCCCATCGTGTACGCCGCCGCGCGGAGCGGCAGATCACCAAACGTCGCCGACGACATCAACATGTCGGTCACCGTGACCCTGGCGCCGGCCGTCCGATCAGCTGTTCGCGCGAACGAGATCTCCGGGCGTGCCCGCACCGTGACTCCAGGTCGTGTCACGCGAATGTCGAGCCTGCGCCCCTTCGGATCAAAATCCGAGAGTTGCGGTTCGACCTCCGCCACCAGATACGACGCGGTCTCGCGGGCGACGCGATCAAGCGCACCGGTGCCCAACGCCGTCAGCGGGATGCGAACGCCGCGCGTCACACCGGCCAGATGTTCAATGCCGGCAAGCGGGCTGCTGAGGGCGACGTTGTCACTGCCACTCAACGACTCGAACTCCTGCCCTCGCCCTGTCGCAGCCTGGACGTCGTCCGGCTGCGCGATATAGAAGTTCGCCCGGGCTGCGCCTGCGGCGACGCCCACGCGTTGAAACAACTCGCTCTGGAGTTCACACATGCCGGGGGCACGGGCAAATGGCGCATCGCGCCTCGGCGCCGACAGGCCCGCGGTAAACAAGATCACTGTGGATGGTGCCGTGCGTTCTCCAAACGAACGCAGCATCGTTTCCACCGACTCGAGCACGAGTCGCGTTCGACACGCCATCGCGGATCCGCCTTCGTCGCCGGACCGTTGACCGACCAGGAGATCCACCGCGTGTTGTACGCGCGTGTGATCGTTGGTGGAGCGCACCGGCACCCCGCCGTACGGCATGCCGACGACCGTCACGAAGTCTGAGGGCCCCAACGTTCGCAGCAGGCCGGAGACTGCCGCCCGAATCGGCGGTTCCTGCCCCACGCGGAACGAATCCTGATCGACGAGGAGCAACAACGTGCGCCCGGTGGCCGAATCAAGGCTGGTGCCGTACGGCGCCTCCAGCCCGGTGGCCCTGACGGCCGCAGGGGCTGCGGCAATCCGCCGGATGACTTTCACCTCACGACGACGCCCATCGATCCGGAGGTCCACGTCGGCCGGCGCAAGGTCGCCAATCATCTGCCCCGCGGCGTCAAGGGCCAGAAAATCGATCTGCAACAGGCGCGCGGTGCGCTCCTGCGCGTGTGACGGCATGAGAGCCGCCGCACAGACGAACACAACACAGACGAAGATGCGGGTCATGGAGATACCAGTTTAGGTTACCGCCGGGCTGAAGCCCGGCGGCTCCAAAACAAAAAAACGGGGCGGGTCCAGAAGGACCCGCCCCGTTGTGTGTGTGTGCGTTTCCGCGCTTACCAGTTGAAGCGGATCATCAACTGGCCGAGGCGGCCACCCGGGTCGTAGGTGTTGCTGGCGTCGGTGTAGGCGCTGGTGACCTGGAAGATCGTCGCGCCCGTGCCGGGGTTCGCCACCGGGTTGAAGTTGATGTTGTCGAACAGGTTCAACACGTCACCACGGACTTCGACGTTCATGGTGCCCTTGAGGTTGAAGCGCTTGGTCACACCGACGTCAAACCGGGTGAACCACGGGGCACGGATCAGGGTGGTGCGCGGCGCACAATCGCCGGCCCGGATCTGGAAGCAGCCATCGTAGTTCGCCGGCGCGATGTACCGGCCCTCGGGAACGCCGAGGGTGCCGTAGCCGGTCGCGGACGTCGCGCTGATGGTGAACGCGCGGCGTGTGTTCAGAATCACGTCGTCGGGCAGCATCCAGATTTCGGTGCGGCCGTTCGTCGCGTTCGTCTTGCGATAGAACTTGTACATGTCCGT
>CAZLJG010000112.1:0-9307 GCA_964559545.1 uncultured Solibacteraceae bacterium
GATGAACTTCGGACACAGCCGGCCGATTTTGATCCCCTCGAGCTCACGATTTCGCGTGCACACGCCGCAGGCTTGAAAGTGCATGCCTGGTTCAACGTAAACCTCGTGGCCAGCGCGACCATCATTCCTCGCGCGCCGGCGCACATCGTGGTGCGTCAGCCCGACTGGTTGATGGTACCGCGGGCGCTCGCCGGGCCGCTCTCGCGTCTGAATCCCCGCAACGCCGGATATGTGTCACAACTCGCGCGATGGACCCGCAGTCAAAGCAGCACCGTGGAGGGTCTGTTCCTGTCGCCGATTCCGGAAGGCGCCCAGCAATACACACTGTCGGTGGTGCGCGATCTGCTCGAGCGATATCCGCTTGACGGACTGCATCTCGATTACATCCGGTATCCGACAGCCGATTTTGACTACAGTGCGGCATCACTCGAGGCGTTTCGAGAGCATCAGCTTGCTGACGTCGCCCCAACCGAACGTGATCGCCTCGATCGACTGCGCCGGAATGATCCGACGATTTGGCCGCGCACCTTTCCAGGGCAGTGGGAGTCCTTCCGGCACGCGCGCCTCACCCTGTTGGTGGAGCGCCTGCGTGGCCTGCTGACAGAGACCCGGCCCGGCGCGTTGCTCTCAGCCGCCGTTGTGCCCGTGGCCGACGACGCCCGCCGATTGAAGCTGCAGGATTGGTCCGCATGGGCGGAACGCGGTCTCCTTGATGTGATTTGCCCGATGGCGTACGCCACCGACGTCCGCGACTACGCGCGCCAGATTGACGACGCGGTTGCCGCGGCACACGGGCGGCCGGTCTGGGCGGGACTCGGGGCCTGGCGCCTCACCGTGCCGCAGGCCACCGAACATCTGCGCGCGGCACGGCGACGCGACGTCGCCGGCGTCCTGCTGTTTTCCTACGACAGTCTGCAGGCCTCCACTTCCCCGCGCGGCTCCTATTTCACAAAGCTGCGTCCGGCACTCCTGGCGATCAACAATCGGCCGTGACCTTTCCCCGCACCGTCGCGGTCATGACCGAGGGCCTGGACCGCCGGGCCTACCCGGCCATCGTGTGTGAGGTAGGCAACAGCGAGGGCCCGCTCTGGCGTCAGTCACTCGGGGCGTTGAGTTACGACGCTGATGCCCGTCCGTGTCGTGAGTCCACGGTGTTTGATCTCGCGTCGCTGACCAAAGTCATCGCGACCACCTCGCTGACCATGCGAGCCGTGCGGGAAGGCCGCGTGAGCCTGTCGACTGTCGTGCGCGATGACATCACGGTGGGGCACCTGCTGGACCACTCGTCGGGCCTTCCGGCTCATCTACGGTTGTGGGACGTTGTGTCGAATGCCGAAGCGCTTCGAGAGGCGGTGTTGGATGTGCCGCAGGATCGCCCTGCCGGCGCACAGTCCGTGTACTCCGACATCGGCTTCATGACGCTGGGCTTCCTGCTCGAAGCCTGCATGGAGTCATCGCTCGATCAGCAGTGGCGCGCACTGTGGCCGGATCCTGCGCATCCGCTCTCCTACCTCCCGGATCGCGCCACGTGGTCATCGATTGCGCCCACCGAACGCGACCCGTGGCGCGGTCGCCTGCTGCAAGGCGAAGTGCACGACGAACATGCCGCACTCCTTGGCGGCGTGGCTGCGCATGCCGGGCTTTTTGGCAACGCCGGCGCGGTCGGCGAATTCGCGAGAGCGGTCCTCCAGTCGTTTCGACGGGACACGTGGCTGGCTACGCCGGTCGAGATGCAACTCTGGGCCAGGCGGCGCGCCGTGCCAGGGAGTTCACGAGCGCTTGGCTGGGACACCATGCTCCCCACGTCGTCATGCGGCACCCGGATGTCGCCGACCGCGATTGGCCACACGGGTTTCACCGGTACGTCGTTATGGATTGACTGGGAGCGGGATCGCTACGTGGTCATTCTCACGAACCGCGTGCACCCGACGCGCGCGAACGAGTTGTTCGTGCCGATGCGTGCGCGCCTGCACGACGCGATTGCTGACGATCTCGCGGCGACCGGCGCGTGGTGAGACTTTAGAAGTTTCCGCGACCACGTCCACCAGGACCGCCCGGGGGAACGGGGCCACCGCGTCCAGGGCCACCCTGCTGCGGACCGCGACCGCCGGGTTGGAGCCCACGGCCAGGTGCACCACCGCGACCGGGCACTCCGGCAGGATTTCCACCACGTGCGCCGCCCGGACCTGCGGGACCTCCCCGGCCATCCGCGGGCAGGCCGCCCCGGCCCGGCTGCCCACCGCGGCCCTGTTGCCCCATCAACAAGTTCGCCGTCTGCACGGTGAACTGCCAGTCGATGTACCGCTGCTGATTCTGGTACACGCGAATGGACGTGTCGCTGCTTGTGCTGTACACGCCCTGAAAGCTGCCCACGATTTGTGTACCAACTTGAGGAGAGCCTGGTCCGCCGCCCCGTGCTCCGGTAGCACCGGGCTGCTGTCCCCCCATCGTGGTTGGAGGACCACCGCCGCGGGTGCCTCCGGGTGCGCCCGGTCCCTGTGGCACGCCGCCCCGGCCGGCATTGGCCGGCTGCCCCGCCGGCAGAAGGCCGAAGTCCGTGCCTGTGATGGGATCCTTCCACTTCCGGCGCAGATACTTGCCGTCCACGAGCACATCGACGTTCGCCGGGAGCACGTTGTTGTTCTTGCGGGCGTACAGCGCGATCGCGCGGGCGTATTGGTTGCCCCGGAAGATCAGTTCCTCTTCTTTCTCCCGGATGGACTGTTGCCGCCACGTGGGCAACATGGTCAACATCCCGACGCCCATAATCGCAATCACGACGAGCAACACGACCATCGTGAAGCCGCGGTCGTCAAACGGGGAGGAACCTTGACCCTCTATAGGCATGAACGTAAGATCCTGGACGATACGAATGGTACCACGCCGATTCCCCCATCCTGTGCTGCTTGGCCTTTTGACGCTGGCCCCCCTCGTTTCGGTCTCCTGCGACAAAGTGCCGCTGCTGGCGCCCGCGGGGACGGTGATTACCTTGGTTTCCACCTCGAACACGCTGCCCGTCAACGGCGCGACCGATGTGGTGGCTGTCCTCATTGAGAATGGATCGACCGGCACGGGAGCGAACGCAACGGCGGCCTCCGGCACGCCGGTCCACAACGGAACCCTGGTGTCGTTTACCACCACATTGGGCAAAGTCGAACCGGCTGAGGCGCGTACCAACAACGGCCGCGTGACGGTCAAACTGACGGCCGACGGCCGGTCCGGTACAGCCACACTGACCGCGTTTTCCGGTGGCGCAAGCAAGACACTCGAAGTGGTGATCGGCGCCGCGGCCGCAGAACGTGTACTCGTCAGTGCCACGCCCACCAGCGTGCCGGCCCTCGGGGGCACGGTGACTGTGTCGGCGCGTGTGGAAGAGGCCTCGGGTAATCCCATCGCCGGCGTCCCCGTCGCGTTCACGACCACTGCGGGCACACTGGGCGCCACGTCGGCAGTCACGAACTCTTCGGGCGTGGCCACCACGACGCTCTCCACGACGGCGGCCGCGACGGTCACGGCCAGTGCCGGAGGCAAGACTGGGACTGCGGCAATTACGGCACGGACGGCTGCGACGGTGACGCTGGCTGTTCCCTCTGGCGCGCAGACGGTTGGCGCCCCTGTCTCGTTTACGGTGACACCAAGTGCCGGCGCGACCCTCTCCAACGTCGTCGTCAACTTCGGCAACGGCCGGACGCAGAACCTTGGGACGATTTCGGGTGCCAGTACTGCGGCGCACTTCTTTGAAAGTGACGGCATCTTCCTCGTGCGAGTCACGGCGACTGACGCGGACGGCGGACCAGTGAGCGCATCCGGGAGCGTCGCACTTGTCGGATTTACGATCACGGGTACAGCCACGCCGGCAAACACCACGCTGACGGCGGGTGGCACCGTGGCGTTCTCTGTCACCGGTATCCCGGCCAATGTCCCGATCGACCGCATTGAGTGGGATTTCAAGGACGGCCAGCCGGTGCGGTCCACGAACTCCACCACGACCAGCTACAAGTTCACGGTGGCGAACACCTACGCAGTGAACGTCGCTGTGCACCCGGTCTATGGTCCGGTCCGCACTGCGGTGATTCAAGTCGTGATCACCCCGTAAGGGCCGGTCGGCCCTGGGGGCTATTCCCAGTCTGAATACCGAGTGCCGTCGAGCGCGACGAGTTCCGATGCGCTCTTGACGTCGTAGATGCCGGTCTCGGTGGACGGACGGCTGGGATCCGGCTCGGCGGCGATGGTCGTCCACGAATCCTTCGACCGCATGATGGGATCGGTCGGGACGTCCCGCAAGTACCCTTCACTCACGAGTGTCTGAATCGAGGCCGGGTACTGCCCCTTGTCGGCGTAGTACTGGTCAATGGCGTCGCGCATACTGCGCAGGTTGGATTTGAGCGTCGCCTCCTGCGCGGCACGGATCGAGGTGCTGTACTGGTTCATCGCCACCGACGCCAGGATCATGATCAGCGAAATCACGACCAGCAGTTCGATCAGCGTCCAGCCGCGGTCGGCGTCTGACGATTGGTGGGGCGTGTTACGCATGGTTACCAGTCCTTGTATTTTGTGCCGTCCAGCGCGATGCCGTCCGACTTCGAGTAGACGTCATAGACGTTCTGGCCGCCCCAGGCCGAGGAGTCCTTGGAATCCTGATACGAGCGCATGCCCCACTCGGCCGAGTTCGTCATGGGGTCGATCGGAATCCGCCGCAGCAGCTTGATTTTTGATCCGCTGGCGTCGTTGTTGCGCGCCACACCTTCGACCAGCACCGTCAACGACGCCGGGTAGCCTTCGCTCCCGAACGGGACTTCTGTGGGCGCGATGATTTGCGTGTCCGCGTAGTCCTTGAACTTGTCGATCGCCGTCCGCATCTCACGCAAGGCGCGTCGCAGTTCAATTTCGCGCTGCCGCTTGACCGTCACCCGGGCCAGCGGCAACGCCGCCGAGGCCAGCACCATCAACACGGCGGTGGTGACCATCAACTCGATGAAGGTAAACCCGGCCACCTGGCGGAGGAACTCCCGCCTGGTCATGGTCCGCGCGCCCTTCTTCAAGCCGCCCATCTGCTCACCCACCCACCTGCTCATCCACCCAGCGACGCACCTACTTGATCGTGACCGTCGCGGGCACGAGCTGCAGCGGCACCTGCTGCCCAGTGGCGCTCATCGCGACACCCGCCAGGGCAATCTGCGACTGGCCTGGGCCGATTGCTTCGAACACGATCGAGGCCAGCAGGCCATTCCCCGTGGCGCCAACCTTGTCGCCCGGTCGCGTGATGACCAGGTCAATGCGGCCGGTGGCCGGGTCAATCTTCGGTGAAAACGCCGTCGTGGTCCCGTCGGCGCGCATCACAGTGCCTTCATTCACGACCGTTGCCCGCAGCACAGCCGGGTTGTAGGTCACCGACAGCGTCACTGACGACATGTTCGCCGCGTTGGTCACCATCAGCGGCATCGTGTACGGCTGGCCACCCACCTGCAATTCCGATCCGGGTGGAATCACGGCGATTCTCGAAGGGCCAGACGGTGCCGGCGGTGTCTGTGGCGCGGGAGCGTTGCCGCTCTGAATCGGGACGATACCCACGGCGCGTCCTGCGGTCGGATTGGACGGCGGAGGTGTCTGCGTGACCGGCGGCGTTTGCTGTGTTGTCGGCGTGGCCGGCGGCTGAGCCGCGCCCGTGGGCGGCGCCTGCGCACCTGCCGCAGGCGGAGTGGTGGTTACTCCTCCACCGGCAAGCGACTGTTCCGTGATGAGCGGCGGCTGCGACGAGGCGCCGAAGTTGTTGCCGGTGCCGACATACATCGGTGCCAGGTCGGCGGGCGTCAGTTCCTGCGACCGCAGAATACGCGGCGTGATGATCATCACGATGTCGCTGGCACCGACCGTCGTTTCCGATCCCCCGAACAGGGACCGCAGGAACGGGATGCGATTGATCCCCGGCATGCCACGCACAGTCGCACGATCCTCTTCCTTGATCAGGCCGGCCAGCAGGTTCGACTCCCCATCGCGCATACGCAGGGTCGTCACGGCCCGGCGGGATCCAAACGACGGCAATGAGGTGCCCGCGACATCCACGTTCGGACCGACGCGACTGCTTTCAACCGTGATTTCGAGAATGATTTCACCGTCGAAGCTGACGCGGGGCACGATGGTCAGGACCACGCCGACCGTCCGGTAGTTGAAGGACGTCACCGGCGAGTTCGCGATCGCACCGGGTGCCTGTGCGGCGAAGGTCGTCGTCGGAATCGGGATTTCGTCACCGAGGTTCAGCTGGAGGTTCGCGCGTTCCTGGCCGCGGAGTTGCGGCCGTGCGAGCAATTTGGTGTTCGTATCCGACTCGAGCAATCGGATCAGCGCCGTCGGGACTGAAGCATAAAAGTCCGACGTGCTGACGCCCTGACTGATCGTGTTCAGGTTGAAGGGTGGTGGTGATGTCGGGGGGAATGACGCGCTGGTGTTCGGCGGCGCCACTTCGGGTGACATCGTGAACCCCAGGGCGTACTGGTTCAGGTTCAGGCCGAGCTGCTTGACGCGCTGGGTATCGACTTCAAGGATCTCGACGTCGATCAGGACTTCGGCCTTTGGCTTGTCGTTCGCGCGAATCAGCTGATCGAAGATCTGCAGCACAGGCTGCGTGGCACGGACGGTGAGCGCATTGGTGTTCTTGTTGAGGACCACCTGCGGGCGCACGCCGGGCACCTGCTGGATCAACTGCGACAGCAACTGCTGCATTTCCTGCGCTTCAACGTGTGACAGATAAAACACCTGCACAAACACGTCGTCGTGTGCCGTGCGGCCGTTCTGATCTGAGCCGTAGACGAGGATGCCGCGCGGATTGATGACCTTGAACGTGAGCGAGTTGGCGTTCAGCACCTGGTGGAGCGCCGACTCCAGCGTCTCGCCCTGGAGGTCAATCGAATACGGACGCGAGAGCTGCGGTCCGATGTTGGGCTGCTCCACAAACGAGATGTTCACGCCCACGAAGGCGCCGATCGACGTCAGGATTTCACGCACGGCGGTGTTGGTGAAGCGCAGGTTCACCGGTGCACGCGGCTCGGCGAGCACTGGAATGGTGGAAATCTGTCGCGACTGATCGCGCAGCGTGTCCATGCGTGATGGAGGACGCAGGGCGTCGATTTCCTCGCGCAGCTTCCGTTCAATCGCGACCGCCTTGGCCGCGGCGAATACGTTGGCCGGATCGAGGTCTGCGGCGAGCCGGTACTCGGCAGCGGCGGCCGACCACTGCTCCTGCGCTTCGAGTTCGCGCGCGCGGGCGACGTGTTCAGCCGAGGCGGCCGCGGTGGCCCGCTGCAGCGCGATCTTCACATCGATGCGGCCGGGATCCGACGCCAACGCGGCCCGATAGTAGGCCACGGCCTCATCCCAGTCACCACTGTTGGCAGCCGCCTGCCCCTGGCGCACGGCCCGTCCCGTGGCGCACCCGCCCACGATTGTCAGGGCCAGGACCAGTACGACACTTCGCTGCATTCGCGTTCTCACCACCGAGACTCCTTCTTGCCGACTCACTCTGCGTCCTACTGCCCCGAGAGCTTGATCGTCTGCTGACCACGCCCGTCCGGATAGGACATCACAATCGTTTCCAGCGCCACCTTCACCAGGCGGAACCGGCCATCCACAAGATCGCCCTCGCGCGCGACCACAATCTCACTGCCGATGCCCAGCGCAACCACCTTGCCCGGGCGCTTCGGATCCTCGACATAGCCGAGAAACTTCACCGGGATCGGCGGCAACGGTGGCGGACCACTCGGTGGCGGCGTCACCGGCCGCGGCGGTGGTGGCGGCGGAGTGGCTGGTGCCGGTCGCGGAGGCGGGGGCGGCGGCGCACCAAATCCGAAAGGATTGCGCGCGGCCGACGTCTGCTCCAGGACTGGCTCCAACTCCGACAGTCGAATCGGCTCCGGTAATCCCCCGCCGGCTCCACCTCGCCCCCCCGGCGTGTTCGCTGCCGGTGGCGGAAGAATCGGCGTCGTCAGTGCATTGGACGCCGCAACCGGCGTCTCAGCCGCTCCGCCGCCAAACTGCGTGTACCACACGACAAGGGCGACGACGAGCAGGACCCCAAGGAGCAGCAGTTGCCGGCGTTGTTCCGCGGGGGTTGAGGCCGTGAGTTTCACTGGCCCCCTCCGGCTGAAGTTCGGGAGTAGTACGTCGCCACCTGCAGCACGACTTCCAGCGACCCGCCGGACCCGCCACCGGGGCCGCCCTGCACGCGCCCACTCTGGCCGAGCTTGACGCTCTCGACGACGAAGAACTTTTCGGAAGTTTCGAGGTGATAGAGGAACCGGCGAACTCCGGCGTATTCACCGGTGAGGGTGACGTCGGTGCGCCACCGCATCAGCGGACTGCCTTCCACTTCTTCCGGTTCGAACACGCTGCTCTCATGCGAGATGCCGGTCTCTGCCGCCAGAGTGGCGATCTCCATGTACAGGACCGCCCGCGCGGCGGACAGGTCCTTGGGTAACACGTCGGCGTAGAACTTCTTGAGTTCCTCGCCGGCACGAGTCTGACTCGCCTTGGTGTCGGTCGCGATTCTGGCCATGCGGTTGGCCTCGGCCAACGCCAGTTTGACGTCCATCGCCCGGGTTTCGTCGCTCTCAAGTGCGCGCGACAGCGGCACCACGGCCAGCCCGATCACCAGCAGATTGATCACCAGCGCCGTCAGCAGCGGCACCACCACAATTCGACGTTCCTGCAGGACGCGCTTCCAGAGGCTCATCGCTGGCCTCCGGTGCTCGCGGCCGCAGGGGGCGGCGCAGGTGTTTGCGGCGTCACCTTCGGCGGCAGATACCCGGCCCGAAGGGTCACACGTTGCATCCCTTCCTCGGTACGGTCCACCACAGACGGCAGCACGTCGTAAAACGCGCCAGTGTCCTCGAGCGCCTGCGCGAACTTCTCCACATCCTCGGCGCGGCGGCCCAGCAGGAGCATCGACACGCGCATCTCGTCGCCCTCGACTTCGGGAGTCACGGCCGTGAGGCGCACGTCATACGGAATCGTCGTCTCGATATAGCCGAAGAAGGTGGTCCAACTGAACGTCCGTGCACCAATCAACGTGTTGGCCAGCCGCGTCGAGCCGGCCAGGCTTTGCAGCGCACTCCGGTCCACGCTGTTCTGCACCGCCACGGCGTCTGCGCGAATTTGTGCGGCCTGCGCCTCGTCGGCGTTCATCTGCGCGCGCAATTCGGATCGGCGTGCCGACAGCGAGGTCAGGCGCGTCGCGTTGAAGATTGTCAGTGCAATCACGATGAGCGTGATGACCACTAGGGCGAGACTGACGAGGCGCTCGTTGTAGAAAGGG
>CAZLJG010000113.1:0-9297 GCA_964559545.1 uncultured Solibacteraceae bacterium
CAATGGCGACCACGTCGGTGAACGCCCCGCCCTGCATCGCCGGAATGACCTTCTCGACCGCGATCTTTGCGGCGCCCAGCACTCCCCATCTCAATCGTGAATCGGACATCGGGGAATCTTAAGTCGAAGCGGGAATCCAGATCATGAACGCGGTGCCTCTGCCCACTTCAGTGTCGAGCGTGACCGCGCCGTGTACGCGTTTGACGATCCCGAAGACGGTCGCCAGGCCAAGGCCCGTGCCGCGACCCACGTCCTTCGTCGTAAAAAACGGTTCGAAGATATGCGCGCGCACCTCATCGGTCATGCCGGTGCCCGTGTCCCGCACTGTGACCCGGACATGGGGTCCGGGCGTCGCGCCGTTCTGCGCGGCGGCGTCGCCCGCTGACACCTCGGCATTGCACACGTCGATAAAGAGGTCGCCTCCTGAGGGCATGGCATCCCGTGCGTTCACGGCGAGGTTGAGCACCACCTGATCCAATTGGCCGGGGTCCATCACGATCGGTCGAAGATCCGGGGCAATGTTGATGTGCAGCTTCACGTCCCCGCCGATCAGGCGACGGACCATGTCGCCTGTTTTGGCGACCTGCCGGCCCACGTCCACCGCCACCGGCTCCGGCTGCTCCCGGCGGCTGAACGCGAGCAGTTGTTTCGTCAGCTGCGCCGCTCGCGCGCCGGCCTGGAGGATGCTCTCGAGGTCCTTCCGCAGCTGACTGTCGGCCGGAAGTTCAGCCATGGCCACATCCGCCGTGCCGTTGATGACCGTCAGGAGGTTGTTGAAGTCGTGTGCGATGCCGCCGGCCAGCCGGCCGACCACTTCCATCTTCTGCGACTGGAGGAACTGCCGCTGCAGCTGCTTCTGTTCCGTCACGTCCAGAATGGTCGAGAGCAACAACGACCGGCCCCGCACCGTGACGCTGCTTGACCACACCTCGACATCGATCAGCGCGCCGTTCGCCGTGCG
The DNA here is from genome assembly GCA_964559545.1 of uncultured Solibacteraceae bacterium. Lineage (GTDB taxonomy): Bacteria > Acidobacteriota > Vicinamibacteria > Vicinamibacterales > SCN-69-37 > SYFT01. Next base: position 962 of record CAZLJG010000113.1, read on the forward strand.
ATGCCGGAATTCAAAGCGCGTCTGCTCACCGACGCGGGCCCGCGCCATGGCCTCCAGGATGGCCTCCGGCGACGCCGTGTTGAGGTCCGACACCCGCATGCCGGTCAACACTTCCGCGTCCCAGCCGTACAGCGCGACGGCGGCAGGATTCGCCTCAACGATATGACCGGTGATCGGATCCACCAGCAACCGCGCGAGGCGCCCCTCTGCAAACAGCTTGGCGTAATATTCGGCGCTCTCGGCCAGGCGCGCTTCCGCATCACGACGCCGGGCATCGCGATCAAAGGCGTCAAACGCAAAGCTGATGTTCGCGCCCATTTCCGTCAGCAGACGACGGCTGTCGGCATCAAAGGTGTCGCGGGAGGTGCTGTACACCGACAGTGCGCCAATCGCGCGGCCACCGCGGAACAAGGGAATCGCGCCGGACTCCACCCAGCCAAAGGCAAGGCTCCGCTCACGCCACGGCGCCGCCGCCACTTCGCGCCCAGCGTCCGCACTCCAGACGGGACACCGCTCGCGAATGGCGCGCCCGGTCGGGCCCTGACTCGCGGGCTCATCCGGCACCACGGTGATCGCCAGCCCCTCGACATACTCTTTCCCATTGCCATGCGCGGCGACCACGCGCACCGCGCCGGTGGTCTGATCCACGAGACCAACCCAGGCCATCGCGAGGCCGCCCTGCGAGACGGCGACTTCGCAGATGCGGTCACACAACTCCGCCTCGCTGGCGCATCGCACGATCGCGTCATTGCAGGCGCTCAAACCGGCGTACAGCTGCGCAAGCCGGCCTGCACGGGTCTCCTCCACCTTCCGGGCCGCGACCAGGCCGATCCGCTGTCGCTGCCACACGAACGCGATGCCCACACCCAGGACCGCGATCAGCAAGGCCGCCACGGTCACCACCTGCCACACGCGGTGCCACAACGCGCCATCGAGTTCAGAGAGATCTACAAGCGTGATGAGCTGCCATGACGAGGACCGGATGGGGCGGGTGACACCCACCGCGGGTGCTCCGTGGTAGTCGAGTCCCTCGATGACCTCGGTCGTCCCGCGGAGCGCCTGTGCCGCGAGCCAGCGGTCCTCATCGGCAGGCGTCCGGTGGGACATCGCCCCCGCCGCGGCAAACCGGGGCGTCGTCAATGTCAGCACGTCCACACCGTCACGCCGCACGAGCACCGACTCGCCGGTCACGCTGGCGTTGGGCCATCCTTCGACCAGCGGCAGCAGGAACGGGCGCGGATCAATCCGCAACGCGAGCACCGCTCCGGTCTCGCCGATCGGCACCAGCAGCGCGAGCCTGGCGGTGCCATCCGCCGACTCCACATAAAAATCCACGAGGTCCACGGCTGCGGCAGCGGCCACGTGTCCCACACTATCGACCACGGCGGCCGACGGCGGACCGACAGCTGCCAGCGCCGTGAGGCGCACGCTGCCGGCAGGGTCAAAGAGCCAGGCGGCGTCATAGTCGCGATAGGCCTCATACCCCTGGATCCACTGCGAGAGCGCGACGCGTGCCTCGGTGGCCGATGGGTCGTTGAGGTAGCGCCCGACCAGCGCCCCCAGTGCGGTGTTGCGGCGCAAGACCTCGCCGTCGGCCAGTCGCTCGCGACGCCACTGGAACACGAGTTCTGATTGCAGGCGCGAGATCGCCTGCAGTTCCAACTCCGCCTGTCTCCGGATCTCGCCTTCCTCCTGGCGATAAAACGCGTAGCTGCCGGCCACCACACTCGCGACGACCGCCAGTCCGATCGCCACAAAGACGGCGCGCCCGTCCTGCAGGGTCTGCGCCTCACTTCGCCGCCGTGGAGCACCGCACAGAGCCAGAGCCGCACCCAGTGCGGCGATGAGGACCGCGGTATTCAGGGCCGGCGGGATGAAGGTCTCGTGCGCCAGCAACGGCACGCCGAACAGGTTCACCAGCATGAACCCAAACCCGACGCTGCCAAGCACGCCCCCCATCACGCCAGCAACCACCGGCGCGGGGCGCCACCTGTCGCCGGAGGCCAGGCCCATCAATGCGATGGCCGCTGCACAAAACGACGCGGCCGTCACGGGCGAGATGAAACCGACGCGCGCGGAGCCGACGTATCCGTCAACGGCAAACCACAACGTCTCTATGGCGGGATACAAGCCTCGGAGGCGACTGACAAGAAGCGCCCCTGCGACAAGCGCCACCACAGCACCCAGTGTGAGGCGCGCCGCAGGGCGGCGCAGCAGCAGGGCCACACCGAGCGCCAGGGCAAGCACGGTGGTGATGGGCGCCATCGGCAGGGCCCCGTCGCGCCACGCCGTCAGCAGGGGGGCGTCGATCAGCCAGCCAAGCAATCCCAGGCCGGCGATCGCCACGACGAGGCTCGCACTGGCCGTCGCGAGACCCGTGGCGAAAGAGCGGCTGGATTCACGCATCAGGGGGTATCTTGCCCCATTTTTTGGGAGCCGGACGGAGTCTGTTAGGCTTCGCGCGGAGGACCCACCGTGCGACGACTGGTGATGACAACCGGAGTGCTGCTGATGGCGATGAGCGGGAGTGGAATGGCACAGGGGCAACTGCCCACCAAGCGTGTGCTCACGTTGGAGGCTGCGACGCGCGCCGCGAATGCGGCCGAGGCCGAGGCGCGCAAAAACAACTGGGCGGTGTCGATCGCCGTGCTCGATGACGCCGGACACCTGATCGTGTTCCGGCGCATGGACGGCGCGAAGCTGGTCGCCACCGACATCGCCATCCGCAAGGCCCGCACCGCGGTCTACTTCCAGGGGGAAACCAAGGCTCTTGAGGCGGAAGTCGCCGGGGGCCGGACGGCCCTGCTGCCCATCGACGGCTTCATGCCGCTCGAAGGCGGCGTGCCGATCGTGTCAGGCGGTCAACTCGTCGGCGCCATCGGCGTCAGCGGCGTCACCGGCGCACAGGATGCGCAATGTGCCCTCGCCGGCGCCGCTGTGATCAAGTAGTTATTCAGGCTCCCGCGAGCGCAAGCAGAGTCGCGAGCGCGATTTCGATGCCGCGCAGGCTCGGGACTTTGTCCACCGAGATCCATTCGTCGAGCGCATGGGCACGACCGCCGCGGCCGCCTGAGTCCACCGTGATCGCGGGGATGCCGAGGCTGATCGGAATGTTCGAGTCGGTGCTGCTCCAGCTGTAGGTTGGCCGGCCGCCGGCGGCGCGAATGGACGCCGAGGCGATCTGCACGATGGCCGAGTTGATCGGCGTCTCACCGGAGGGACGATCGCCGATGAGTTTGATGTCGGCCGTGATGGGGCCTTGCGCCGTGGACCGGGCCTTGTTCTCTTCCTGCACCGCTTCGTTGATCAGCGACATCAGGCTCTCGTCCAGTTTCTTGAGTTCCGCCGGCGACTCGGACCGCATGTCGAGTTCCATCCAGGTTTCAAACGGGATCGAATTCACCGACGTGCCGCCGCCAACCACGCCGACGCTGTAGGTCGTCTTCGGCTTGTCGGGCACGGTCAGTTTGCCGAACTTCTGCATCGCACCGGCCATCGCAAACGCCGGGCTGACGAGTCCGAACGCGCCATAGCTGTGGCCCCCCGGCCCCTTGAAGGTGATGCGATACCGGCGACTTCCCACACCACCATGCGTGATGTCCGCGCCTCCGCCGGCGCCGTCCACGGAAATGAACATCTTGATGCGGTCTTTGTACTTGCCCTTCCCGAACAGGTACTTCACACCACGCAGGTCGCCCTGCCCTTCTTCACCCACGTTGCCGATGAAGAGAATGTCGCTCTGCGTCCGGATGTTCGCCTCGTTCATCGCGCGAATCATCGCGAGCAACACCGCCAGCGACCGGGTGTCATCACCGATCCCCGGCGCCGACAGACGCATGTCTTCGCGCTTCACCTTGACGTCGGTGCCCTCAGGGAACACCGTGTCGAGATGTGCAGCCACGGCGATGAGTGGTCCGCCGCCGGTACCGCGCCGCAGGCCCATCACGTTGCCCTCTTCATCCTGCTCGACATCGGTCAGGCCCGACGCGCGCAACATCTCGAGGTATTTCTTCGCGCGCTGATCTTCCTTGAACGGCGGCGCGGGAATTTCGGTGAGGGTGATGATCTCCTCGATCAACCGATCGTGATCCCGGTCCAGAATCGCCAGCGCCTTCTGGAACCCCTCACTCCCCCGCACCTTCGCGACCGTCGCGTCATACGTGTTCGTGGCCTGCGCGCCGACTGCCGCGCCGGCACACGCGGCGACCACGAATACCCCGAAGACAGTCTTGAATGTCATACCCCTGATCATAGGTCTCTTGCCGGGCCTCAAGGCCCGGCCTCCATGTCTCGTTGTGAAAAGCTCTTACGCCAGGATTTCGCGAATGACGCGCCCATGCACGTCCGTGAGCCGCATGTCGCGGCCGTTGAAACGGTAGGTGGATTTTTCGTAGTCGATGCCCATCAGGTGCTGGATGGTGGCGTGCAGTTCGTAGATCGACTTCGGATTCTCAGCCGCCGCGTAGCCGTAGTGATCGGTGGCGCCCACGACGGTGCCGCCTTTGACGCCACCGCCGGCGAGCCACACGCTGAAGCCCTTGTTGTTGTGGTCGCGGCCATCCATGCGTTCGGAGATCGGCAGCCGGCCGAACTCGCCGTGCCACACAATCAACGTCTCATCAAACATCCCGCGGCTCTTGAGGTCCTTGATGAGCCCCGCCAGCGGTTTGTCCGTCTCGGCGCAGTGCAGGCCGTGGTTGCCCTTGAGATCCCAGTGGGCATCCCAGCTCGGTTCGAAGTTGCCGCCGCCTGAGAAGATCTGCACGTAGCGCACACCGCGCTCCACCAGCCGACGCGCCATCAAGGCCTGGCGGCCGAAATAGTCCGTCGGCTCCACGCCGACACCGTACAGACTTTTTGTTGCGTCGGACTCCTTGCTGATGTCGATTGCCTCCGGCGCATGTGTCTGCATCCGGAACGCCAGCTCGTACGAGTAGACACGCGCCGACAGCTCCGTATCGAGCGGATGATTGTCGCCGTACTTCTCGTTCATCTCATGGAGCATGCGGAGCCAGCGCCGCTGTTCGTCCTCGGTGCGGTCGGCCGGCGGCTTGAGATCCACGATCGGCGAACCCGTGTCTCGAATCTGTGTGCCCTGATACGCGGCCGGCAGGTAGCCATTCGACCAGTTGGGTGGCCCGTTAATTGGACCGCCACGGTGATCGGTGAACACGATGAACCCCGGGAGGTTCTGATTTTCACTGCCGAGACCGTACGTCACCCAGCTGCCCACACTCGGACTGCCTGCCAGAATCGTCCCCGTGTTCATCTGGAACAACGCGGGACCGTGCGCCGGGCTCACGCCGTACATCGATCGAATCAGCGCGATGTCGTCCACGTGCTCGGACATGTGCGGGAACAGCTCCGACACTTCCATGCCCGACTGACCGTGTTTCTTGAACTTCCATGGCGACGGCATCAACCCGCCGGGGTTGCCCATCACCGTCCGCACCTCACCCACCCCCTGCATCGTCTCGCCCTGCCACTTGAGGAGATCGGGTTTGGGATCCCAGGTGTCGATGTGACTCACGCCGCCGTAACAAAAGATGGAGATGACCGCTTTGGCCTTCGCCGGAATGGCCGGCGCCTTCGGTGCCAGCGGATTGCGGGGCTGCTGGCCCAACAGGTCCGCAAAGGCCAGGCCGGCGACGCCGCCACCGAGTCGGCCCAGCAGTTCGCGCCGGGACCAGAGCATCTTTTCGTTATGGCCGCAGCCGTGATGATGGTGGTGTTTCATGGCCGGTACAAAAATTCGTTGAGGTTGAACAGAATGTGGCAGAACTCTTTGAGGCCCTCGGGACTGCCGGCAATGAACTCGGCGCCCTTCTGAAGTTCGAGCGTGTCGGCTGGACGCCCAAGCGCCAGGTACACCGCGAGGCGCACCTGCTGCGTGGGATCCGCGCCAGCCTCAGTGCGCACCCGCTCCGCAAACTTGCCCGCCTGGAACAACACCATCTGGTTGTTCATCAGGATGAGCGCCTGCGGGGCAATCGTCGTGCGATTCCTCCGGTCGATCGAATTGATCAGGTTCGGCTGATCAAACGTTTCGAACATCGGATACCGGATGCTGCGCTTCGAGAACACATACAGGCTGCGACGCCAGGTCGCCGGATCGGAATCAGCGAGGCCGTTCCAGTTGCGGTTCGAACTCTTCTCGAACAGGTCGGGATCGATATACGGGAAGATCGCGGGGCCGCCGACCTTCAGATCAAGCGCACCCGACGTCGCCATGATGTGATCGCGGATGACTTCCGCTTCCAGGCGCACACGCGGCATCCGCCAGAACATCCGGTTCTCCGGGTCGATGGCGTAGTTCGCCGACGTGTCCATGCTCGCCATCTGATACGCCTGCGACGTCAGCATCAGGCGATGCATCGCCTTCATACTCCAGCCACGATCCACGAACTCCACGGCCAGCCAGTCGAGCAGTTCGGGATGTGACGGCGCCTCGCCCATCTTTCCGAAGCTGCTGGGGGTGCGGACGATGCCCTCGCCGAAGTGGTGCTGCCAGAGGCGGTTCACCATCACGCGCGCGGTCAGCGGATTGTCCTTGTTGACCAACCACTCGGCAAATCCGCGGCGGCGCCAGCTCGATTTGGCGTCGGCCGGCGGCGTCGGGAACGTCCACTCGCCGCGATGCGCCACCGACAACACGCCGGGCGTGACGGCCGATCCCGGCGCATCCGGACTGCCGCGATGCAGGAAGTGCACCGGGCGCGGCTCGGGCCCACGCTCGCCGATGGCGCGCGCGGTCGGCAGCCGCCGCGGCTTCTGCTTGTCGAGCGCGGCTATCTGCGCCTTCACGTCCGCGTGCTGCGCTTTGACGTTCTCGGGCATCAGCTCGACGAGATGTTCTTCCCGTACCAGCTTGCGCAGTGACGACAGGCCGAGCGTGTCCTCGATCTGGATGACGTTCAGCCGCTGGCCCTGTGTCCGCTGCTCGGCAGGCGTCTTCCACGCGATCTGCAGATACTCGGGTAACTTCGCGATTTCGCGGTCCACGATGATCTGGTGGTACGGCTTTTCGATCTCGGTCTTTTTCGCGCGCAGCGGTTTTTGCAGCGCTTCGATTTTCTGGGTCGCGTCACGATGGGCGGCCACTTCGTGGGACGGCACCAGCGCGTGCTCCACTGCGGTCGTCGGGTAAAACACCGACTGGATGCGGTAGTAGTCCATCTGGGGAATGGGATCGAACTTATGGTTGTGACACCGCGCGCAGCCGACCGTCATCCCCATGAACGTCAGCGTCGTGGTGGTCACCAGATCGTCCACGGCATCGAGGCGATTGCCACCGCCCTCGGGACCGAGCCGCAGGAACCCGGTCGCGATCATCGCCTCGTCGGACTCCGGCGCGATCTCGTCGCCCGCCAGTTGTTCCTTCACAAACAGGTCGTAGGGTTTGTCGGAATTGAAGGCGTTGATCAGGTAATCGCGATAGCGATACATCTCGGGCCGATCCACGTCGAACTCGTAGCCACCTGAGTCGGCGTAGCGCACCAGATCCATCCAGTGGCGGGCCCAGCGTTCGCCGTAGTGCGGCGACGCCAGCAGCGTGTCCACCAGCTTCGGCCAGGCATCAGCCGAGCGGTCGGCGACAAAGGCCTCAACCTCCGCCGGTGTCGGGGGCAGGCCCAACACGTCGAGATACGCGCGACGAATCAACGAGCGCCGGTCCGCTGGGCCCACTGGCGTCAGCCCCTTCTTCGTCATCGCATCGAGCAGGAACCCGTCGATGGGATTCGAGGACCACCCCGGGCGGGACACCGTGGGCACCTGATGGCGGACCGGCGTCTTGTACGCCCAGTAGTTCCGTTCCTCTTCGGTGATCGGCCGCAGTTCGCGTTTCTTCAGTTCCTCAAGATCAACGGCGGCTCCACCCATCGCCTCTGGCACAGTCGCCAACGACGCGCCTGACTCAATCCACAGCCGGATCGTCCGCAGACTGGCCTCAGGCAATTTGTCGGCGTCTTCGGGCATCCACAGGTCGCCGTCGTGCATCACCGCCTTGAAGAGCAGGCTCTCCATCGGCTTGTGTGCGACCACCGCCTTGCCGTTGCGGCCGCCCTTCTGCAGCCCCTCTTCCGTACGCAGGTCCAGCCCGCCTTCTTTCGCAGGGCCGTGGCATTCGATGCAGCTCTTCTTGAAGATGTCGTAGACGTCTTTGGCGAGTTGGTCCGCGCTGCGCGGATCCTGGCCGAGCGCCGGGTCCTGAGGCGCGCCTGCGCGCACCGCGATCGCCGCGCTCCATACGAGGGCTATCGCGACGCCGCTGACGACACTCCTACGGCCGAACTTCCGTGGACTCATCCAAACTCCTCAGGGTGAATTGACCGGAT
>CAZLJG010000114.1:0-9264 GCA_964559545.1 uncultured Solibacteraceae bacterium
CGCTCGTCATCCGGCTTGGCGCCTCGAAGTAACGCCATGTGGTTGCGGCACGTCTTCGTCGCCGGCGTGTGTGTGTGTCTGGCTGTGCCCGCATGGGCGCAGCCAGACCCGCGACCCGCCCCGCAGAACCCCACAGGCGTTGTCACACTCGCCGACGCGGTGCGGCTGGCCCTGGAACAGAGCCCTGATTTGGCGGCGTTCGACTGGGGTCGCCGCGCGGCCGAAGCGCGGCAGGTGCAAGCGGGGCGGCGTCCAAATCCCGTCGCCGGTGTGCACCTCGACGATGTGGCGGGATCGGGTGGGGCGTCGGATCCGGCTGGTGCAGTCCAACCGCAGGTCACGATCCAACTCAGTCAGCTGGTGGAACTCGGCGCCAAACGTGCCGCCCGTCAGGCGCTGGCTGCCGGCGACCAGGCCGTCGCCGGATTCGACTATGAAGCCGCGCGACTGGACGTGTTGTCGCGCGTCACCGCCGCATTCCACGCCGTGCTGGCCAGCCAGGAGTCGGTCGCCCAGGCGGCTGCCAGCCTCGCACTGGCGCGGCAGGTACAAGAGACGGCGGCGGCACGGGTGGCGGCCGGGGTTGTCTCGCCAATCGAGGAAACGCGCGCCGAGGTGCTCGTCTCGTCCGCGCAGATCGACACCGACCGTGCGCAGCGCACGTTGGACGCCCGGCGTCGTCAGTTGAGCGCACTGTGGGGACATCCGGCACCGGCATTCGAGCGTGTCACCGGAGACCTTGCCGTGCTTCCGCCGCTGCCGCCGATCGACGCGCTCTCGACGGCACTCGCCGCCACACCGGACCTGGCGCGATGGACCGCCGAAGTTGAACGGCGCCACGCCGCGCTCGCCGTGGCGCGAGGCGACGCCACGCCCGACGTGACGGTCAGCGCCGGCTACCGGCGCTTCACGTCCATTGGCAGTCAGGCCCTGGTGGTCGGGGTTTCGGTGCCGATTCCGTTTTTCAACCGCAACACGGACGGCATCCGCGCGGCCGATGCGGACATTGCTCGAGCGCGCGCCGAAGCCGACGCGGCCCTGCTCCACCTACAGTCGAGACTCGCCGACGCACATCGCGCCCTTGCTTCTGCCGTTGATGACGCGACCACCCTGCGCACACGCGTCATGCCAGCCGCCCAATCCGTGTTTGACGCGGTCAGCGAAGGGTACCAGCTCGGCCGATTCGGCCTCATGGACGTGCTCGATGCGCAACGCACACTCGCGATGGCCAACAGGGATCTGCTGGCTGCGCTGACCGCTGCTCACCAATCCGCCGTGGCCATCGAACGCCTGATTGGCCGCCCTCTGATCGAAATCACCCGTTAGGAAACGGATACGCACCATGTCCATTCGACCCCTCGTTGCTGTCCTCGTCCTTCTCGCCCTTGTTGTTGTGGGGTACCTGGCCTTCATTCGGGACGGGAGTACCGCCTCCACCGCAGTCGCGGCCGCTGCCGACTATCCACGCGGTCCACGAGGGGCCCGGCTCCTGTCGGCCGACGGCCTGCAGTTGGAAGTGACCATCTACGAAACGGGTGTGGACCCGCACTTCCGGATTTACCCGTATGACGCGGCATTGAAGCCGCTGCCGCCGTCGCAGGTCACGCTCACCGTCGAACTCCACCGGCTTGGTGACCGCGTGGATCGCGTCTCGTTTGTGCCGGAAGCCGACTATCTGCTCGGCCAGGGCATCGTCGAGGAGCCGCACTCGTTCGACGTCAAAGTGATCGCCCAGTTTGGCGGCCGGTCGTTCGACTGGAGCTTCTCGTCGATCGAAGGCAAGGTGCAGTTGAGCGACGCCACGCTGGCGAGTACGGGCATCACCCTTGCGACCGTCGGGCCGAGAGAGATCACGAGCGTGCTCGAGTTGACGGGACAGATTGTCGCTGACGATACCCGCGTCGCCCACGTCGTGCCGCGCCTGGCCGGAGTGGCCGTGACCGTAGCGCGACAAGTGGGCGACACGGTCCGGCGCGGTGATGTACTCGCCGTCATTCACAGCCGTGAACTGGCCGATGCGCGGAGTGCCTATCTGTTCGCTACCCACCACGCGGAGTTCACACGGGCGGCCGCCGCCCGCGAAGAAGCCCTTTGGAAGAAGAAGATTTCTGCAGAACAGGACTACCTCGAAGCAAAACGTGACGCCGAGGAGGCGGCTCACGCGGTCACTGCTGCGCGGCAAAAACTGCTGACGCTGGGAGATACGGCTGAGTTTCTCGACGCCCTGGAACAAGCGCCGGCGGATGCGCTGCCGCGGTATGAGCTGCGCGCGCCGCTTGACGGCGTCGTGATGGAACGTGACGTCACCACCGGCGAGAGCGTCGCCACTGATCGCACGCTGTTTGTCATTGGCGACCTGTCCACCGTCTGGATCGAAGCCCCGATCAGCGCCAGCGACCTCGGGGCGCTGCGCATCGGGCAGGCCGCCACCGTGATTTCTTCGGACCTCGGGCGCGAGACCACCGCCAGAGTCAGTTATCTGAGCCCCACGATCGACACCACAACGCGGAGGGGCATGGTCCGCTTCGCGCTGTCGAACGCCGGGGGATGGCGTCCCGGTCTGTTCGTGACCATTCGCCTCACGCAGACGTCGGCCACCGTCGCGATGGCCGTCCCCGTCGAGGCCATCCAGACGTTCCGTGACTGGCAGGTGGTGTTCTTCCGATTCGGTGACTGGTTTGAGGCGCGACCGCTCCAACTCGGGCGCACCGACGGTGTCTGGGTCGAAGTGTTGTCGGGCCTCTCGCCTGGCGACCGTTACGCAGCGACGAACAGCTTCGCCATCAAGGCCGAGATCGGCAAACTCGGCGCCACGCACGATCACTAAGCGGATACATCCATGCTTGACCGAATTCTCCGCTTTTCCATCACGCACCGCTGGCTGGTGCTCGTCGTCACGCTCGGCGCGGCGGCGTTCGGCGCCTTCAACTACCAGCGCCTGCCCATTGACGCCGTGCCGGACATCACCAATGTCCAGGTGCAGATCAACACCGAGGCGCCCGGGTTCTCGCCGCTGGAATCGGAACAACGCATCACGTTTCCGATCGAGACCGCGATGGCGGGCCTGCCCAATCTCGAAGAGACCCGCTCGATCTCCAGATACGGACTCTCGCAGGTCACGGTCGTCTTCGAGGACGGCACGGACATCTACTTCGCCCGCCAACTCGTGAACGAGCGCATCCAGGAAGCGGCGGCGACCCTGCCGCCTGGACTCACGCCGTCGATGGGCCCCATCGCGACAGGGCTCGGCGAGATCTTTCTCTGGACCGTGGAATACGACCCGCCGGACTCCGGCGATGACGACAAGGTCGCGGCCGGCATGGACCTGCGCACGATTCAGGACTGGATCGTGCGGCCGCAGGTGCGTACGGTGCCCGGTGTCGCCGATGTCAACAGCATTGGCGGCTACACCCGCGAATTCCATGTCACGCCTGATCCGTCGCGCCTGATGGCCTATGGCATGACGTTCCGCGACGTCATGACGGCCATCACGGCCAACAACACCAACGTCGGCGCAGGGTACATCGAACGCCGGGGCGAGCAGTATCTGATTCGCGCGCCCGGTCAGGTCTCCTCCCTCGAAGACCTGCAGCGCATCGTAGTCGGCAGCCATCAAGGCACACCGATCACGCTCGCGGACCTTGGGACCGTGGCGCTGGGCAAGGAACTGCGCACCGGCGCGGCCACCGAAGACGGTCGCGAGGTGGTGCTCGGCACGGCGTTCATGTTGATGGGCGAAAACAGCCGCATCGTCGCCCGCCGTGTGGCCGACAAGGTCGCAGAGGTCAACCAGACGCTGCCCGACGGCGTGCGCGTGAAGACGGTCTACGACCGATCGACGCTGGTGGACGAGACCATCGCCACGGTCCGCCACAACCTGACACTCGGGGCGCTGCTGGTCATCGTGGTGCTGTTTGCGTTTCTTGGAAACATCCGCGCCGCGCTCATCACCGCGTGTGTCATTCCGCTGTCGATGCTGTTTGCGATCACGGGCATGGTGGAGTGGGGTGTCAGCGGCAACCTGCTGAGCCTTGGCGCGCTCGACTTCGGCATCATCATCGATGGCGCGGTCATCATTGTCGAAAACTGCATCAGGCGGCTCGGGATCCGCCAACACGAGCTTGGTCGCGTGTTGACGCCGGCTGAACGATTCGAGACGGTGTTCCTCGCGTCAAGCGAAGTACGGAAGGCGACGATGTTCGGCGAGGTGATCATCATGATCGTCTACCTGCCGATCCTCACGCTGACCGGCATCGAAGGCAAGATGTTCTATCCGATGGCCTTCACGGTGCTGGCCGCGCTCATCGGCGCCATGATCCTGTCGATGACGTTTGTGCCGGCGGCGGTGGCCGTGTTCGTGACCGGCCGCGTCTCGGAACGTGAGAACCCGCTGGTGAGTGCTGCCACGCGCGCGTATGCGCCGTCGTTGCGGTTCGCGCTGAAGCACCGGGCAATCACGGCGATGGGCGCCGGCGGACTGCTCGTCATCAGCGGCGTCATGGGCACCAGGCTCGGCACCGAATTCCTGCCCAGCCTGGACGAAGGCGATCTCCTGATTCACGCCCTGCGAATTCCAGGCACGAGCCTGACCACGGCCGTCGAGATGCAACATGCGCTCGAACGGAAGCTGAAGACCTATCCGGAAGTCGACTACGTGTTCTCCAAGATTGGCACGGCAGAAATCGCCACCGACCCCATGCCCCCGAGTGTCGCGGACACCTACGTGATGCTGAAGGACCCCGATGACTGGCCCGACCCGGGTCGGTCAAAGACGAACCTGCTGCGCCAACTCGAAACGGAGCTGCTGACACTGCCAGGCAACAACTATGAGTTCATCCAGCCCATCCAGATGCGGTTCAACGAACTCATCGCCGGAGTGCGCAGTGACGTCGCCGTGAAGGTGTACGGGGACGACATGGAGACGCTGGAGGAAGTCGGCGCGGGCATCGAGGCGGCGCTGGCGGCGGTTCCCGGCGCGTCCGACGTGACTCTTGAACAGACGACCGGTCTCCCTGTGCTCACGGTCCAGATCGATCGCGCGGCCATCGGCCGGCTTGGATTGAGTCTCGCGGACGTGCAGGACACGATCGAGATCGCGATGGGCGGGCAACAGGCCGGCCAGGTCTTTGAAGGCGACCGGCGCTTCGCCATCATCGTCCGTTTGCCTGAACCGGTGCGGACCGACCTCGATGCGCTTGGGCGGCTGCCCATCGCCATCCCAGGCACCTCGGGCTTTGTGCCGCTTGGTCAGGTGGCGACGTTCGACATCGCCCCAGGGCCCAACCAGGTGAGTCGCGAAAACGGCAAACGGCGCGTGGTGGTGACCGCCAACGTGCGCGGGCGCGATATCGGGTCGTTTGTCGAGGAAGCCACGCAACGGATCGCGGCCGACGTGGAAGTGCCCGCCGGGTACTGGACCGCGTGGGGTGGACAGTTCGAGAATCTGCTGTCTGCGCGCAGGCGCCTGATGGTCGTGGTGCCGCTCGCGCTGCTGCTCATCATCACGTTGCTGTTCATCACCTTCGGCAACATGCGTGATGCGCTGCTGGTCTTCTCCGGGGTGCCACTCGCGCTCACCGGCGGCATCTTCTTCCTGTGGCTGCGTGATATTCCATTCTCCATTTCGGCCGCCGTCGGCTTCATCGCACTGTCAGGCGTAGCCGTGCTGAACGGACTCGTCATGCTCACCTTCATCAACCGGCTCCGTGCCGATGGGGTGTCGATTGACGATGCAGTGTTTGATGGCGCCATCGCGCGCCTGCGGCCGGTCCTGATGACGGCGCTGGTGGCATCACTCGGCTTTCTGCCGATGGCGCTGGCCACGGGCACGGGGGCGGAAGTGCAGCGGCCGCTCGCCACCGTCGTCGCCGGCGGCATCATGACGTCCACCCTGCTGACGCTGATTGTGTTGCCGGTGCTGTATCGGTTGACCGCACAGACGCGGGAGTTGGAACAGTCATGAGCCGACGCATGCACCTGCTGCTGGCCACGGCCGCCCTGATCGTCTTGGCGTCCGTGGTGTGGCCCGAGGTCCTCGGCGCCCACGGCGTCTCCAACAGGGATGCGGCGTTTGTCCGAACGGTCACCGGGCCCGCACCGGCGCCATTCATGTACCTCGGCGCCAAACACATGGTGACGGGGTACGACCACATCCTGTTTCTCGTCGGGGTGATCTTCTTCCTGTACCGGACAGTGGATGTCGTGAAGTTCGTCAGCCTCTTCACGCTCGGCCACAGTCTGACCCTGATGATGGGCGTGCTGGCGAACATTCCGGCCAATGCCTACATCATCGACGCCATCATCGGCCTCTCCGTGGTGTACAAGGGCTTCGAAAACATCGGCGGCTTCGATCGGGTCTTTGGCTGGCGGCCGAATGCGAAGTGGGCCGTCTTCATCTTCGGGCTGTTTCACGGCCTCGGTCTCGCCACAAAACTGCAGGAGCTCGCACTGCCGGCCAACGGACTGTTCGCCAACCTGCTGGCGTTCAACGTGGGCGTCGAGATGGGTCAGGTGCTGGCCCTGATGGGCGTGCTGGTGCTCTTCAGCTGGTGGCGGACCCGCCACGGCTTTTTGCGGCATGCGTTTGCGACCAACGTGGCGCTCATGGTGGGTGGCTTCGCATTGCTCGGCTATCAACTCGTCGGCTATTTCGTGAATCGATGACGGCTCCGGTGATCTCATGACCCACACACCTCCTCACGCCTCTCCTCGTCAAATTCTGCTCGCCACCGCAGGCGCGCTCACCATCGCCATCGTCGTGCTGGTGACGACGGTGTTGCCGGCTGAATACAACCTGGACCCGCTGGGCACAGGACGGGCGCTTGGCTTGACGGCACTCGCCACCGCCGGGCAGGAGGACGCCGCGACCGGACCCGATGCGCCCGTGAACGCCGACCGGCCTGGCGCCGATGCGCCCGCGGAGGGCGCGCTCGCGACCGACACATTCACGGTGGAGCTCCGGCCCTTCGAGGGCGTCGAATACAAGTACCGGATGGAGAAGGGCGCCAGCCTGGTGTACTCGTGGACGGCGTCCACCGACGTCGGATACGACTTCCACGGCGAACCGGACGGCGCACCCGCCCGATACTCCGAGAGCTACGGCAAAGGCACGCGCGCGACCGCGTCCGGATCATTCCTGGCACCGACCCCGGGCGTGCACGGGTGGTTCTGGGAAAACACCGGCTCAGGGCGCGTGACGATCACGCTGACGACGTCCGGGTTCTATACAAAGTCGACCGAATATCGGGACGGGGAACGGATCGAGCGCACGTTCAGCCGACCGCGATAAGCTCAGGCATGATCGCTTCCCTTCTGACGCTTCTTGTTGCCGGCGCAGCCGCCGGCGTCACCTTTCCAGGAACGCAACCGCAGTTGGTCGCGGTGAACAACGACGTGTACGTGACGTTTGGCCGTGATGGCCATCTCTCGGTCGCGCGGTCGACAGATGGCGGCGCGACCTTTGGATCGCCGGTCACCTTGCCGGGCACAGGCGTCGTCTCGCTGGGCATGCGCCGAGGGCCGCGCGTGGCAGGGACATCCCGCGCATTGCTGGTCGCCGCCGTGATCGGGCAAGAAGGGGGTGGAGCCGACGGAGACGTCGTCGTGTTCCGCTCCACAGACAATGGGTCGACCTGGGCGGCACCGGTGGTGATTAACGATGTCCCCGGCGCGGCACGTGAGGGGTTGCACGCCATGGCCGCGAGTCCGTCGGGACTGGTCGCCCTCGCGTGGCTGGATTTGCGAGAAGGCGGCACCCGGCTCTATACCGCGCTGTCACGCGACCACGGTGCCAGCTGGTCCAGGGACATGCTGGCCTACGCCTCACCCGGCGGCGCGATCTGCGAGTGTTGCCACCCTTCCGTTGCCATCAGCGATCGCGGGGAGATGGCATTCATGTTCCGCAACAATCTTGGCGGCCATCGCGACATGCATGTCACGCGCTCAAATGACGGGGTCGCTTTTTCGCCGGCCGTGAAACTCGGCACAGGCTCGTGGCTGATCAACGCCTGTCCGATGGATGGTGGCGGCGTCTCGTTTGATGGACGCGACGTTGTCGCGGTGTGGCGGCGTGAGAACGATGTGTACCTGACCACCGCCGCTGTGCCGGAATTGCGGCTGGCGCTCGGCCGCGATCCCGTGGTCGCGCAGACGGGGCCTCACCGGGACGTCGCATGGACGTCGGCGGAAGGCGTGCACGTCGTACAAGGGCGTCACGCTCCCGCCGTGCTGGGCGCCGGCCGCTTTCCGTCGCTCCTCGCATTGCCGGAGGCGACGGTGATCGCCTTGGAACGTCAGGGACAAATCACCGTGCAGAGGATCGCCCGCCGCTGACCGCTGAGTGTCATCAGAACATTAAATTTGATTAATGCGTGCTTTTCTGCACAACCACGGGGTGGTTGGGTGACAGCATCGACGGGTACGGTGTGAACTCGAAAGGAGTCCATTTATGAGTGTGAACAGAATTCGGAACGTGGTGCTGGTGGCGGTTGGCTTGATGGCGGTCTCTCCTCTGTCTGCGCAAACGCCGCCGATGCCTCAGCACCAGATGACGGACCAGATGAAGATGTCGCCCGACATGGCGAAAAAGTGTCAGGCCATGATGGCCGAACACGACAAGATGACGGCCGACATGAAGGCCGCCGATCAGAAGCTCGACGCGCTCGTGACAGCCATGAACAATGCGACGGCGTCGGCCAAGCCGGCCGCGACAGCCGTCGTCGTCACCGAAATCGTGGCCCAGCGTCAGGCGATGCATGCCGGCATGATGAAGATGCACCAGGGCATGATGAGCCACATGATGGAGCACATGGCTGAAGGCAAGGACTCGATGGCGATGTGCCCGATGATGAAACACAAAGGGCTGATGTGACGGAGGTGCTCCGCCCACCCGCCGGCCAGGGCCACGAAGGTCATGGGAAGGCGGGTGCGCGGCCCGCCATGTCCGCGGACATGGCGCATGAAATGGGTCATAGCGGCACGGACTTGTCGGCCATGGTTCGTGACATGCGCAATCGGTTCTGGATCTGCCTGATCTTTACCGTCCCGATTTTTATCTACGCCCCGATGGGCGGAATGTTCGAGCCGCCCGCGCCGCCGTTCGGGCTGGACCTTGACCTCTGGTTGTTCTTCTTCGCCAGTGCGGCGATTGTCTATCCAAGCTGGCCATTCTTCGTCTCCGCCTGGCGCGCGCTCAGAAAAGGCGTCCTGGGCATGGCGGCGCTGATCGTGTTGAGCGTGGGCACCGGGTATCTCTTCAGCGTGGGC
>CAZLJG010000115.1:0-9261 GCA_964559545.1 uncultured Solibacteraceae bacterium
CGGCGGCACGGACATCGTGAGTTGTTTTGTCGGTGGTGTGCCGACGGTGCCGGTCTGGCGCGGTGAGATTCAGGGGCCGGGCCTCGGCATGGCCGTGGACGTGTGGGACGGTGACGGCGCGACCGTGCCGCCAGGTACCGGTCAGGGCGAGTTGGTGTGCACGGCGCCGTTTCCCTCGATGCCGATCGGCTTCTGGAATGATCCGGAGGGGGAGAAGTATCACGCCGCCTATTTCGACCGGTTTCCAGGCGTCTGGTGTCACGGGGACTGGGCGGAACGGACGTCCCACGGCGGCTTCATGATTCACGGGCGCTCGGATGCCACGCTGAATCCCGGCGGCGTGCGCATCGGTACGGCGGAGATCTATCGGCAGGTGGAGCAGCTGCCGGACGTGATCGAAAGCCTGGCGGTCGGGCAGCAGTGGGATGGCGACGAACGAATTGTGTTGTTCGTGCGCCTGCGCGAGGGGCTCGTGCTCGACGACGAGTTCCGGAAGACGATCGTGCGGCAGATCCGCAGCAACACGTCGCCGCGTCACGTCCCCGCGAAGATCCTGCAGGTGCCGGAGCTACCGCGCACCAAGAGCGGCAAACTGGTGGAACTCGCGGTCAGAAATGTCATCCACGGCCACCCCGTGAAGAACCTCGAAGCGCTCGCCAACCCCGAGGCCCTGAAGCACTTCGCAGACTTAGTGGCCTTGCGCCCTGACCGTCTGGCGGAGTGACAGGACAACTTTGCTGCCCTGTTTCATCCGGAAGACCACGTCGTAGGAGCCGGGGTCCTTGTAGGTGTGGTCGGCGGTGTAGCGGCGCCGGATCGTGCTTTTGCCGGGTTCGTAGGGCTCGCAGTCCTCGCTGGACTCCGAGGTGGTGGTGTCGTCCCAGATCCACTCGATCTGTGGACAGTAGTAGTCCTGGAAATCGTCAGCGCCGTCCGTCAACTCAGCTGTAGCCACAATGCGTTGCGGCACAAAAATGAGGGTGGGGTTCACACGCAGGGCGGCCTTGGGCTTTCCCTTGCCCTGGGTCGCATCCCCGGACACACCTGGGGTCCAGGTCGGAAAGACGATCAGTGTACCAACCAGGCACAGGAGCCAGGCCAGCCGGGGTATCATGCTCGGTCTCACAGTTAGTTGGCAGTCTACCAAAGGGGCGGCGTGTTGGGGCAGGAGAAGGCACCACCCGAGTACTCGGGGGTTACGGGAAAGCCGGAGTCAGTCGACGTCGACATGTTGTTTGTGCCCGTGTTCGAGGGCACGGATGCACTCGACGATCTGCCGGGGCTCGACGCCGCCACGGGTGGCGACATCTCGCGCGCGCGTGAGTCCTCCGAGTTCCGTGGCCGGCTCTATGAGTTGTTTATCGCCCGGGTGACCGGGGGACCGTACCGGGCTGTGCGTGTAGCGCTGGTGGGCGCGGGCCGGCGGGAGGACGCCGATGCCGAACGCCTGCGTCGCGTGGCCGCGGCCTGCAGTTACACCGCACGCATCCGGTCGATGCGCTCCGCAGCGTTTGTCGTGCGCATCGGGGTGGATCCCATTCGCGGCGCCGAGATTGGCGCCGACGGCATGTCCACGGCGGAGTTCGATGCCGGGACGTACAAGTCTGATCGCGATGCCGGCGAGTTTCCCGATCGTATTGTCATCGTCTCTCCGGCGGCCGATCCGAAGGCGCTGGCGGATGCCGTGTTCCGCGGCCGCACCCTTGGCGCATCGTCCAACGTCGCGCGTGAGCTGGCGAACGAACCGGCCAACGTCCTGACGCCCCGCATCTTCGCGGAACGTGTGGCTGCGGTCGCGACCGACGTCGGCCTCCAGGTCGAGGTGCTCGACGAACAGCGCATTCGCGACCTGAAGATGGGGATGTTGCTCGGCGTCGCGCAGGGCAGTGCTGAGCCGCCGCGTCTGGTGGTCATCCGGCACAATCCGCCAGGCGCGCCCGAGTCTCCCGTGCTCGGGTTCATCGGCAAGGGCATCACGTTTGATACCGGCGGCGTGTCAATCAAACCCGCTGACGGAATGGAGCGGATGAAATACGACATGTCCGGGGGCGCAGCGGTGGCGGGTGCGATGCGCGCGCTCGCGTTGCTCAAAGCGCCGCGCCGCGTCATCGGTGTCATCCCGATGGCCGAGAACATGGTGGGCGGCAAGGCCGTGCGTCCCGGCGACGTGTTGACGGCTGCGAGTGGCACCACGGTCGAAATCATCAACACCGATGCCGAAGGCCGGCTCATTCTCGGTGATGCCATCTGGTATGCGCAGGAACTCGGCGCCACCCATCTCGTGGACATCGCCACGCTGACCGGCGCGTGCATGGTGGCGCTGGGACGCACATCATCGGGGCTCTTTGGCACACCCGACACATGGGTGGAGACGGTGCAGAATGCCGGCACCGCTGCCGGCGATCGCCTCTGGCATCTGCCGCTTCACGAGGAATATCGCGAACTGCTCAAGAGCGAGATCGCCGACATGCTCAATTCCGCGGGGCGCTGGGGCGGGGCCAGCACGGCCGCCATGTTCCTGCGCGAATTCGTGAAGGACCGGCCGTGGGCGCACCTCGATATCGCCGGCACCGCCTGGGCGGAAGAACGCCGCGCGTATCAAGCCAAAGGCGCGACTGGGGTTGCCGTGCGGACGTTGGTGGAGTTGGGACTCAGAACCAACTTCTGACGTAGTTCTGCCCTACGACTTCGGGTGTTGGATCGACGGCATATGGTCGTCCTCCGGCCGTCGCCGCTGCTTCCAGCGAATCAACAGCCATCCGACCAGCGCGCCCAGCGGAAGGGCGGCAAGCGCGAGTGCGCCCGCGACGCCGAGTGAGCCCACCAGCACATCGACGACGGTGACTTCGTCGGTCGCCGGCCGGATGATCTCAACGATGAAGGGGTCCTGCTGGAAGGCCACGAACTCACTATAATCCCGAAAGCGTGATCAGAGTCTTCACCGCACAGCACCCGGCCGAGGCGCACTTGCTCAAGGGCGTGCTCGACAACGCCGGCATCGAGACCGAGATTCGGCACGAAGCCCTCTTCGGTGCGACCGGGGGTGTGCCGGTCAATGAGGCGCGTCCCGAGATTTGGGTGATCGATGACAGCCGCGCGGCGGATGCGCTGGCGGTGCTACGTGAGCAGCTGCCGACCGGTGTTGATGCCGGGCGTGTGTGGCGGTGTGCGTCGTGTGGAGAACTCGTCGAGGCGCAGTTCACCGCCTGCTGGAAATGTGGCGCCGACGCACCTGTGCAGGACTAGCCCTACTTCGCCACTGCCATCGTTGAGATCTTCTTGAGCGACGCCTGATACTTCAGCACGGCGTCGGCGAGCGACTGCGCGATGCGTTGTTTGTAGGTGTCGTTCTTGAGCAGCGTCGCTTCGGAGCGATTCGTGATGAACGAAATCTCCGCCAGCACGCTCGGCATGTCGGCGCCGATGAGCACTACGAAAGGCGCCTGCTTCACGCCGAGATCGAGCACCGCCTTGTTTTGCGCGCGCAGGCCGCGGACCATGCTGGTCTGCACGATCTGCGCGAACTCGCGGGACTCCTTGACCTTCGTATTGAGCGTAATCTGCTGGACCAGCTGCGGGAGGTTGCCCATGGACTTGCCGCTCGTGGCGTTTTCGCGGGCCGCCACGGCTTCCGCTTCCGGGTTGGTCGCAAAGTTCAGGAAGTAGGTCTCCACACCACGGGCCGCCGTGCGCGCGGCGGCGTTGGCGTGAATCGACAGGAAGAGGTCGGCGTCTTCGCGCTTGGCGATCGCCGTCCGCTCCTCGAGGGGAATGTAGACATCGGTGCGTCTGGTCAGCACGACCTCGACGCCGGCCTGCTTCTTGAGCAGCGCTTCCACACGCAACGCAATGTCGAGCACCAGATTGGCCTCGACGATGTTGTTGGCCCTGGCGCCTGGGTCGTGGCCGCCGTGGCCGGGGTCAATCACGACACGGGTCACCCCGAGGCCAAGCTGGCGGGCGAGTGTGTAATCGCCGCTGGCCGTCGTGGAGGCCGGAGCCGGAGCCGCGACGGCCGGCGCGGGTGCGATCGACGCCGCGGGCGCCGGTGGCGTCGCGACTGGGACCGGACCGATCGACGGGGCATCGGCCGGCGGCGCGGGTGGCAGCGGGGGCACGGTCTCGCTCTCGATGTCGATGATCAGCCGGTGCGGGTGATACATCTGGAACACGCTGTGTGTGGGCGTCCCTGCGAGCTCAAGCACGATGCGGGCGGTCTGCGCGTCCTGCCGGCCGAGTCGGACACCGCGCACCCGGGAACCGGAGAGGCTCTCCGCGGCGGTCTGCACCGGCGCTGCAAAATGCGCGTGGTGGAGGTCAAAAAACACGCGGTCCGGACCAGTGATGCGTTCACTCGTAAAGCGCACTTCGCGATCGAGCTCAATCACGACCCGCTCGCCCTTGGGCAGTGGCACCACCGACACCTTGCGAATGGTGGCGACGGAAGTGGGTGGTGTAGGTGGCGTCGGTGACGTCGACGTCGGTGGTGCAGGTGTTGTCGGTGGTGTGGGGCGTGGTGTCGCTTTGAGCGCCGTCAATTGCGCGGGGACCTGCTTGGCGAGGGCGCTGCCAGGGTACTCACGGCGAAGCCAGGTGTAGAGGCGCTCGGCGGTCTTGCGGTCGGCGTCCTGTTGGTGCCGCTCCCACGCAAACTTGGCGAGCTCCGCACCATTCCAGAGCGCGTTGTCGCAGTACCCACTGCGCGGGTGTCGCAACACGAGTTGTTCGTACGCAGCCACGGCGGCGCGCAGGTTCGCGGGTGTCGGGTTCTTGCGTGCCGTCGCTTCGCGGGTCGTGGCGCGCTCAAACAGCACAGCCGCGGTCTGGGCGTCTGCGGCGGTGGGCCACAGGGTCAGCGCGAGGATCAGGCCGATCAGTACGTGCATGGCTACCTCAGTTGCGCGTCAACGTCTTCGAAGTACCCGGCATCCACCAGGACTTCACGTTTGCCGTTGGTGGCGCCGGAGACGACGCCATCCATTTCCATCATGTCGATGAGACGAGCCGCGCGGCTGAATCCAATGCGCAGGCGGCGCTGCAGATAGGAGATGGACGCCTGTCCGCTCGACACCACGATTCGCGCGGCTTCGTCATACAGGTCGTCCTTCTCGAACTCGATCTTGTCCGCCGTCTTTTCCTCGGCGGTGATCGACGTGTCGTAGACGGGCTTGCCCTGCTTCCGCAGGAAGCTGCACAGGCGGGCGGTTTCCTGCTCGGAGATATACGGTCCGTGGATACGCACAAACCGCGAGGACGCCGGCGGCAGATACAACATGTCGCCCTTGCCGAGCAGCTGTTCTGCGCCGTTGCCGTCAAGAATCGTGCGCGAGTCGATCTTCGATGCCACGCGGAAGGCGATACGGGCCGGCAGGTTCGCCTTGATCAGGCCGGTGATGACGTCCACCGATGGTCGCTGCGTCGCAAGGATCAGATGGATGCCGACCGCGCGTGCCATCTGCGCCAATCGCGCAATCGACTCTTCCACTTCCTTGCTCGCCACCATCATCAGGTCGGCCAACTCGTCGATGATGACCACGATGAAGGGCAGCGTCTTGAGCGGTTCGCCGACTTCCGCTTCGGCCGCGTCCTTCTGGGATTCCTTGAGCTCCCCGAGCATGGCTTTCACGTTGCGGTTGTACTGCTCGATGTTGCGCACGCCCTGCTTGGCGAGAATCTTGTAGCGCTCTTCCATCTCGCGCACGGCCCATCGGAGGGCGTTCGCGGCTTGCTTGGGGTCCACCACCACCGGCGTCATCAGGTGGGGGATGTCTTCATACATGCCGAGCTCGAGGCGTTTCGGGTCGATCATGATGAAGCGCACCTCTTCCGGCGTGGCGCGGAAGAGTACGCTCGTCAGCATCGCGTTCACACTCACGGACTTGCCGGCGCCTGTCGAACCGGCGATGAGCAGGTGCGGCATCGTCGCCAGGTCCGACACCATCGGTTCACCATTGATTGTCTTGCCCAGGGCCATCGTGAGGCGGGAGGCCGACCGGGTGTAGGTATCCGACTCGAGCAGCTCGCGCAGCGAGATGCCTTCGCGTGTCGCGTTCGGAATCTGGATGCCGACCGTGGACTTGCCGGGGATGCGATCGATCAGAATTGACTCGGCGCGCATGGCGAGACAGAGGTCTTCAGCCAGGCTCGTGATGCGGCTGTATTTCACGCCGGCATCCGGCTTGAACTCGTAGGTGGTGACGACCGGGCCGGGGTGAATCTGGACGACGGATCCTTCGACGGAGAACTCGCGGCACTTCTCTTCGAGGAGCTTCGCGGCTTCCATCAATTCGCGTTCGTCGATCTTGTGCGCTTCTTTGGCCGCATCGAGCAGCGTGAGCGGCGGCATCACGTAGTCGCCCTTGCGGCGCTCGACGGGCGCCTTGGGCACGTCGCGTTCGCCCAGCGGGAGGCTCGGGGTCACCGGCGTCGGAGACGACCGGCGAATCGCGGGCGGGCGCGCAGCGGCGCTTCGGGCGGCCGGCGAGGGCGTCAGCACGTCTTCGTCATCCTCGTCATCGTCAGCGGGGCGCAGGGACCGGGCCGCTTTGAGGGAGGCCGCGGCACCTGCGGCCTTGGTCGTAATCTCCGGCGCCTTATCACGCCCGGCCTTCTGCACATGTTTGTTGACGATCTGCTGGCGTTCCTTTTCGCGGCGGCGTTCCTCACGCCAGGCGCTCAGGCGCGCGAAGACGCCGGTGGATTGCTCGCGCATGGCCGAGGCGGCGACCGTGGTCGCGCGGCCGAAGGAAAACTGTGTTGCGAGCACGACCGAGAGGGCCACGAGTGTCAGGAGCAGGATCGTGGCGCCCGTGCGGTTCAGATACGTGGCGAGGCCCGTCGCCACGACTTCGCCGATGACGCCACCTGCCTTGAACGGCCGACCGGCATCATCAAACACACTGAAGGCGAGCGAGAGCAGGGCTGCGGAGCACAGGAAGAACAGCGCCGTGCCCACGACCTTTGTATAGGCCGCATCGAGCGTGCGGCACCAGAACGAGTGCCAGCCGATGACGGCGAGCACGACCGGGATGAAGTAGGCGGAGTAGCCGAGCACCTGAAAGGACGCTTCGGCCATGAACGCGCCCACACGTCCAGCGAAGTTGGCCACGTCGGGGGCGGTCACGTTGTTGAAGAACCACACCGGGTCGGTAGGGGTGTAACTCACCAGGGCGCCAAGCCAGATCAGCGTCACCGCAAACAGGGCGACGCCGGTGAATTCACTCAGACGACGGGACAGGGCCGATTCAGACACGCTGCGTTCTCCTCACACTTCCAACACGATGGGCAGGACGAGGGGCCGACGCCCCGCCCGCTTCTTGAACAGTCGCTGGACCTCGACCTTGACGCGCGCTTGCATCAGGCCGGGGTCCGTGCGTTCTTCTCTGGGCGCACCATTCAGCGCCGCCTCCAGCAATCCGGGCGCGTCGCGCAGCATCTGTTCCTGCTTCGCATCCATCGCGAGGCCGCGGGCGATCACTTCCGGCGCCCGTTCGAGCACCCCGGTTTGTCCGTTGAGCGCCACCACAACCACCACGAGGCCGTCGATCCCCAGATGCCGACGGTCCCGCAGGACTTCGTCGGCGATTTCCCCGGTGCGCGTCCCATCGATCAGAATCCGCCCGGTTTGCACCCGATCCACGATCCGGGCGCCCGTGTCGTCGAGCCGCAGCACGTCGCCATCCCCCATGGACACCACCGTGGTGCCGGGGCAGACGGCTTTGGCCAGCCGGGCGTGCTGGGCCAGCTGGCGGTACTCACCATGTATCGGCACGAAAAATCTGGGCTGCACCAGGGACAGGACGAGTTTCAGCTCCTCCGCCGAGCCGTGGCCGGAGACGTGGATGTGTTTCATCCCGTCCGTGATGATGTCGGCCCCCCGCCGGGCCAGGTGGTTCATGACCCGGCCGATGGCTTTTTCGTTGCCCGGAATCGCCCGTGCCGAAAACACCACCGTGTCGTCGTCATTGACCTTCACATACCGGTGGTCGTCGATGGCAATCCTCGACAGGGCGGCCATCGCTTCGCCTTGGGAGCCGGTGCACAGGCAGAGCACGTCCTGGCTGGGGAAGTCGCGCACGTCGCTGTCGGCGATGATCAGGCCGTTGGGCACCTTGAGCGCGCCCAGTCGCATCGCGGTTTCCGAGTTGCGCATCATGCCGCGTCCGACAAACGCGACCTTACGGTCGTACTGCTCCGCGAGGTCCACCAGGATCTGCATCCGGAAGATGCTTGTGGAGAACGCGGCGACGATGAGCTTGCCGGGCGCCGACGAGAAGATCTCCTCGAAGCCGGGGATGACATCCACGTCCGAACCCGTGGTGCCCGGCTGGTCG
Organism: uncultured Solibacteraceae bacterium; assembly: GCA_964559545.1. Lineage (GTDB taxonomy): Bacteria > Acidobacteriota > Vicinamibacteria > Vicinamibacterales > SCN-69-37 > SYFT01. The sequence continues at coordinate 8,334 of CAZLJG010000115.1, forward strand.
GCGTTGGTGCTGTCGGAGAACAGCGCGAGCACGCCCTGTGCGCCGAGTTGCGCCAGACGATGCAGGTCGAAGCGCTCGCCGTCGAGGGGCGTCTGGTCGATCTTGAAGTCGCCCGTGTGGATGATGATGCCCTGCGGGGTGTGAATCGCCAGCGCCACGGCATCCGGGATGCTGTGCGTGACCCGCAGGAACTCCACCGACAACGTGCCGATGGTCACGGTTTGTTTCGGGGCGACGGTGATGAGGCGTCCCTCAGTGTCCGTCCCGTGTTCATCAAACTTCGGCTGGAGGAGTGCGTGCGTAAATGCCGTCGCATACACGGGGCCGTTGACGTGCTTCAGGATGTGGGGCACGGCCCCGATGTGATCTTCGTGCCCATGCGTGAGGATGAGGGCCGCGATGCGGCCGGCGTACGTGTCCAGTGCCGACACATCCGGGATGACCAAATCCACCCCGAAGAGTTCAGGCTCAGGGAACATGACACCGGCATCGACCAGCACGGCCGTGTCGCCACAGGCGACCAGCATCATGTTCATACCGAACTCACCAAGGCCCCCGATAGGGATGACCTCGACGGACGGTGCACCGACAGACGTACTTATTGCCGACAGCATCGACAGCGACCTTCACACTCTCGTCTCGAACACCAGCCGCCGGTGAGCAGGCGCTCATCCACGGGCAGAACCTGGGCGCGGAGGGCGCCGGAGTACGGTCGACGTGTCCGACCTGTGGGTCGCTGGGATGACCCGGAAAAATCAGGCAGGAAAAACTGTGCGGACTATAACACAGCGGATCCACGAGTACAATCCCCCATACTTCCGGGAGGTCGAATGACGCGTGCAAGATTGTGGATGGTCGTGTGTGCCCTGGCGGTGACGGCGGGGGGCTCGGTGACAGGCGCTCAGGTCGCACCTGCGGGCAATGCGTC
>CAZLJG010000116.1:0-1320 GCA_964559545.1 uncultured Solibacteraceae bacterium
GGTGCCTCTCGACTTCTCCGAAGACCTGGCCGGCCAGCGCGGACTGTCCATTGACCAGGCGGGGCTCGATGCCGCGATGGAAGCGCAACGGGAACGGGCACGGTCGTCGAGTGCATTTGAGACGAAGAAGACCGTGGCCTTCTCGTTCTCATCGGCCACCACGCAGCAGCAGCTGGAACGGTTGCCGGATGTGTTCGAGGGATACACGACGACCACCGCAGATGCACAGATCGTGGCGCTGTTTGATGCCTCCAGGACGCAGCTCGATGTGCTGCCCGCCGGCTTCGACGGATTCGCGATTCTCGACCGGACCCCGTTTTATGTGGAGTCCGGTGGTCAGGTCTCGGACCACGGACGCTTTGAGTCCGGTGGAGCGACCGTGGCGACCGTGTCCGGCATGGGCCGGCTGGTGCCTGGCGGCGTCCGAACACACCGCGTGAAGACGACCGCCGCGTTGACGATTGGCCAGTCCGTCACGGCCATCGTGGACAACACCCTGCGTGATGCCACCCGCCGCAATCACACGGCGACGCACCTGCTGCATGCCGCGCTTCGGCAGACGCTCGGGACACATGTGCGTCAGGCAGGATCGCTCGTGGCGCCGGATCGCCTCCGCTTCGACTTCGCGCACTTTTCCGCCCTCACAACCGACGAACGGCTCGCCGTTGAACGCATCGTGAATGAGCAGGTCTTCCGGAACACGCCGGTCGTGACCGACGTGAAAAACACCGAGGACGCCATCAAGGGCGGCGCGATGGCCCTCTTCGGCGAAAAATACGGCGACAAAGTGCGCGTCGTCCAGATCGACGGCTTCTCGACCGAGTTGTGTGGAGGCACCCATGTGCGGTCCACCGGAGACATCGGGCCGTTTGTGATCACGGAGGAAGCGGGTGTCGCTGCCGGGGTCCGTCGCATCGAAGCCATCACTGGCGCCGGCGCCGTCGCACACATGCAGCACACCCAGGCTGCCATCGCACGCACCGTCGCGGCCCTCGGCTCGACGCTTGATCAGGCGCCCGATGCGATTGCGCGTCTCCAGGCCGAGGCGAAGCGCCTGGCCAAGGAAAACGACCAGCTCAAGATGAAGATCGCGCTCGGTGGCGCCAAAGGCGGCGGGCAGGACGACGATGTGGTGGCCATCGGCGACGCGAAGTTCATCGCGCGTCGTGTGAGCGGGCTCGACAAAGACGCCCTGCGCGGCCTGTCGGATTCACTCCGCGATCGCATCAAACGCGGCGTGGTCATCATCGCCGCCGAAAACGACGGCAAGGTGCAGCTGCTGATTGCGGTCACCAAGGACCTGACCGATCGTCTGAAGGC
>CAZLJG010000116.1:1420-9189 GCA_964559545.1 uncultured Solibacteraceae bacterium
CCGAACGGTTCGGTCGGCGCCGCGGCGGCTGAAATCTGCCAGAGCGTATTGCCCTGATTGGTCGCGAAGGACCGTCCGCCAGTCGAGCCGAAGGTCTGCGGAACAGCCGTCGCGTAATACGCCGTCTGCGTGGCCGTGCCGTTGCAATCATTCGGCCCGGCGCCCGCGCCGGCTCCAGGCGCCAACGCAAACGCATAACCGGCCTTGAACGGGTTGGCCACGTGGAACTCCGGCGAGATGAACGTCTCGGTCTGCCCGGGGGGCGGTGTCGCCAGCACCGTAAACGACGGCGCAAATCCCTGGTTCCCACAGCTCGAGGAGTAGGACACCTCGGCCACGTTAATCACGCGAAGCGACCCGGCCGCCGAGGATTCGTTCCCCGCCATGCGTGAGCGCATCAGGCCCGGCACCGCAATCGCGGCAATGATGCTGATGATCGCGACAACGATCAGGAGCTCGATGAGCGTGAATCCGTCTTCGTGTTGCCTGTTCATGACTGAAATTCTCCGACACTTCTGACGCCCCGCCGACAAAATTGGACGTTGCCGTGCCTTGAGCTGACGATAACACGCCCCTTCGCCAACCGTCTGGACGTTGGTACCTCAAAAGGCAGCTTATATCAAATTGTGATATACCAATTCCTGATATGGCCACCGAAGACCACCTTCCGCTCTCCCCGGCCGTCTTTCACCTGCTGCTGGCCCTCGCCGAGGGGGACAGCCACGGCTACGCGATCATGCGGGACATCGAGGAGCGCACCGACGGCCTGGTGAAGGTCGGCCCCGGCATGTTGTACGGCTCGATCAAATGGCTTCTGGAAGCGGGCCTGATCGAAGAGGCGCCAAAGCGCACACCGAGCAAGGAGGACGAGCGGCGGAAGTACTACCGCCTGACCCCGGACGGGCTGGCGGTCGTCAAGGCCGAAGCCAACCGTCTCGAAGCCGCGGTGGGCCTGGCCCGAGCGCGGAAGGTGCTGGGGCGGAAGGCCTGAACCATGCGGCGCCTGTACCGACTGTTGCTGTACGCCTACCCGCCGAGCCTTCGCCGGGCTCACGGTGCGGAGATGACCGCGGTTTTTGCTGACGCGTGGCACACCGCCCGGACGCGCGGCCTGCGTGCGCGCATCATGCTCCTCGGTCGGCTCCTCACAGACTTCCTCCGCTGCTGGCCTGCCGCCTGGCGCGATCGACGGCCCGCCCACCAACAACGAAAGGCATCCATGTCATCCCCCTTCTGGCTGCATCTGAAATTTGCCGCGCGGTTGTTGCGAAAGCACCCGGCGTCAACAGCCGCAACACTGCTCACGCTGACGCTGGCCATCGGCCTCAACACCGCCGTCTTCAGCGTCGTCCATGCAGTGCTGCTGGAACCCCTGCCGTATCAGGGCGCCGATCGACTGGTGCGCATCTGGGAACGCAACATTCCGCGACAGAACGATCGCAACGTCGTAGGCCCGGCAAACTTCCTTGAGTGGCGAGACCAGGCGACCTCGTTCTCCGGCATGGCGGCCTTCGGCGAACGCCAGGCCACGCTCACAGGTGATGGCCTGCCGGAGGAAGTGCCGGCCATTGGCGGGACGTGGAATCTGCTCGACGTGCTCGGCGTCGCTCCGATCCACGGACGTCCCTTTAATGCGGCGGATGCCCAGGGCGACGCGGCGCCGGCGGTCATGATCTCGTGGGGTCTGTGGCAGCGGCGGTACGGCGGGGGTCCGGCAGTCGTCGGTCGACAGGTGATGGTGAACAGTCGCTCGACCGAGGTCGTCGGCATCCTGCCGGAGCGGTTTGCTTTCCTCGGCGACTCACCTGACATGGTGATGCCATTGTTTATTCCGGAGGGTGCACGGATTCCGCGTGGCCGATCGCTCCAGGTGATCGCGCGTCTCGCCCCGGGCGCCACCGTCGCATCAGCAGCCGCCGAAATGGACACCATCAGCCAGGTACTCGGCGAGCGGTGGAAGGACTTCAACGCCGGCTGGGCCATTCGTGTGGTCGGAGTGCTTGATGACATGGTCGGCCCGACCCGCCCGGTGCTCTACCTGCTCCTAGCCGCCGTCGGCGTGGTCCTCCTCGTCGGCTGCGCGAACACCGCCAACCTGCTCCTCGCTCGTGCCGCCGATCGCCGACGCGAACTGGCGGTGCGAACCGCGGTCGGCGCATCGCGACGCGACTTGATTCGGCAACTGCTGGTGGAAGGCCTGCTGCTCGCTTCGCTCGGCGCCGTGGGCGGTATCGCGCTCGCCACCGCTGCCCTCCGGCTGTTCTCGACCCGGATCGGCACCATGCTCGACGTGCCCCGCCTTGGCGATGCCGGCCTGCATCCCACAGTGCTGATGTTCACCCTCGGGCTCATGGCCGTCTGCGCGATCATCTTCAGCGTGTTGCCGGCCCTCCACCTCGACGCACAGGCCGGCGCCGGTCTCGTGAGTGAGGGCCGCTCCCCCACCAGCACACGGCGTGACCGGCGTGTCCGCCAATCCCTCGTCATCGCCCAACTCGCCCTGGCGATGGTGCTGGTCGTCACGGGCGGCCTCGTCTCAAAAAGCCTTGCGAGGCTGACCGCCGTCGATCCGGGTTTTGATCCCGACGGTGTGCTCACGTTTTCAGTCTCCCTCCCGGCCCTGAGATACACCACGCCCGATACGCTGCGTTTTTTCGACACGTTGTCTGAACGACTCGCTGCGCTGCCAGGTGTCACCCGTGTCGGCGCCAATGCCTGGCTGCCATTCACCGGATCCGGCGGCGCGACGTCCTTCATCGTTGTCGGCGAACCAGAGCCCGCTGCCGCAGACCGGCCTGTCGCCGACATCCGCCCGGTGACGGACGGATACTTCGAGACGATGCGGATCCCGCTTCGGGCGGGCCGGCTCTTTGACGCTGTCGAGAATCGGGAGCGCCGCGAGGTGGTCATCGTGAATGAGACACTCGCGCGCCAGATATTCGGCGAGAGCTCGGCGCTCGGCCGGCGCCTTGTGGTGAGTTGGGGGACTCCGCCGCATGGAGCCACCTCCACTCCGCCCGTCGAAATCGTCGGCGTCGTCGCCGACTCCAAACTGCAGAGCCTGACAGCGGTCACCCGGCCGATGGTCTATTACCCTCTCGCTGCTTCACCGTTCAACGCCATGACGATGGTGGTGCGAACGGAGCAGGATCCACTCAGCCTGTCGCGGACTGTGGAATCGACGGTTCGTGAGCTGGATGCGAACCTTCCGGTCACGCGCGTGCGAACCATGGAACAACTGCTCGGTCAGTCGGTGGCCACGCCGGCCGTCACTTCGTGGCTCGTGGTGAGTTTTGCGGCGCTGACACTGGTGCTCGCGATCGTCGGCATCGCCGGGCTGCAGGCGGCGACTGTGGCCTCGCGGATTCCCGAGTTCAGCGTGCGACTGGCCCTCGGCGCCACACCGGCGGGTCTTCGCCAACTGGTGCTGTCGCAAGGCGCGCAGCTGGTCGGTGCCGGATTGCTCCTTGGCGCCGCGCTGTCGTTGGTCGTGACCCGGCTCGCAGCACGCGAACTCTACGATGTCACCGCAACCGACCCCGTCGTGTTCCTGTCTGCGGCCCTGGTTGTTGCAGTCGCCGCATTGCTCGCCGCCGACATTCCTGCCCGACGCGCCACGCGCGTGGATCCCGCTGGAGTCCTCAGGCGCTGAGCCCTATTTCGCGAGGCCCGGTAGCAGGCCCGCGATGCCTCGTCCCATCAGACCGAACGCGGTGGCGGTGACCAGAATGCCCATGACACGAGTGATGATGTTCATGCCGATCGGCCCGAGGCGGCGTGCGATGGGGCCGGCAGATCGGAACGCGAGCCACATCACGATGGCAATGCCCAGCGAAATGCCCGAGATGATGGTGAGGTCGCGCATCGAGTCGAACTCGCTGGCTTGAATGATCACGGTGGTGATGGTGCCGGCGCCGACCGATCCTGGAATGGCGATTGGCACCACGGCCAGCGCCTTCCAATGTTCTTCGGACACTTCCTGGGCCGAGTCTTTTTCATCCTTCGTCAGTTTGACGTCGTCCACCACGGTCACCATCTTCATGCCGTAGTTCAGCAGGATGAGACCACCAGCCGCCTGCAGCATCGGCGTGGTCAGGCCCATCAGACCAAGGATCGAATTACCGAGCCAGGCACACACGAGCAGGATGGTGAGAATTGCGAGCGCACTCTGGTTCGACATCCGTCGCTGGATCGCCGGCGTGAACTTCCCGGCGAGCGCAGCGAAGAGCACGGCCGATGCCACGGGATTGACGATCGCGAGGAGCGATGTCGAAAACAGAATGACGTCCTGCAGCGTCACAGGTCAGCCTTTCGTAAGGAGATAGACGGCCGCAGCGGCACACACAAATCCCGCCCCCTGGCGAAGGGTCGGCACCTGGCCGCCCGGCAGCGCCCACGCGAGCAGGGCCACGGCAGTCACCTGGAGCACGGAGACCAACACCAGGAACGCGGCCGTCGGCACGGTCGGGTCGGCGGCCTTGGAGGCGTACACGTATACCGCTCCGCCGTTCGCCAGTGCCGCAGCCCCCAACAGCCACCACGCTCGGCCCGTCGGCATCGTGGCGCCCAGTTGCGGTGCCGCGAGCAACGCCACCGTCGCCGCAGAGCCGGCCATCACAACGAGGCTCAGCCACGCGCCACTGGCGCGCGACTCACGGCCCAGCAATGGCCACGCCGCAAATGCGAGCGCGACAAAGACCGCGCTGATCAGGACTCGCGGAGTCATCGCGTGATCACAGGCCGCTGGCCTCAAGCAGGCCCATGACCTGCTGCTCGAACCACTCGGGGGACGCCGACCCCAGATGTTTGAGATACACGGTGCCATCCGGCTTCACGAACCAGGAGACGGGATACGCCATGATCGCGCGGTACGCCTCCATGACGTCGTCGCGGTCGCGCGCGACAAACAACGGATAGTTGATGCCGAACTCGGCCGCGAAGGTCTTGATGTCCTCGGGCGTGTCCGACACCGAGATGCCGAGGATCGTGAATCCCTTGTCCTTGTATTTGTCCACCAGCTTGATGAACACCGGCGTCTCCTGCCGGCACGGCGGACAGGTCGTGTACCAGAAGTTCACAATGAGCGGGCGCCCGCGATAGTCGGACAAGCGAACGGTTTCGCCGTCCGGATTCTTCAGAATGAATCCGAGGTCGGCGATGTCCTCCCGCTTCTCCGCCGGATTGCAGGCGACAGAGACCAGGAGTGCACACACGAGCCACAGACGACGCATACCCAATGATAAGGTGCACGAGGGCGCTATGAGAATTGATGTGTGGCTCGATGTCGCGTGCCTCTGCAAGACCCGCACAGAGGCGAAGCGATTCTGTGAAGGCGGCAAGGTCAGCCTCAATGGCCAGTCGGCCAAACCCCACCGGGAGCTCAAACTCGGCGATGTCGTCGAAGTCAGCAAGGCCCAGGGCCAGCGCATGCGGGTCATCGTGCGCGGTATGACCGACCAGCATGTGCCCAAGGCCGAGGCCCGGAAACTCTATGAGGACGTGACGCCCGAGCCCTCGCCTGAGGTCAAAGCCATGCTGGAACTGGCGCGGCTGGCCGGCCCCAGACCCGCCCGCGGCCCCGCGGCCCCACTCGACAAATACGAGAAGCGGCGACGCCGCGACGCCAAGGAGCGGGGCGACGTGTAAGACTGGTTTGTAAGACTGCCCTGTCCCGGATGGTATACTTCGGTGTTTCCGGGCAGCGCCGCTGCCTTCACCATAGAGGTTTCATCACGTGGCCACTCGACACAAATCAGCCGTCAAAGCGAACCGTCAGACCATCAAGCGCACCGAACACAACCGCGAACTGCGGTCCAAGCTCCGCACGGGCCTCAAGTCCATCCGCGCGGCGATCGATTCGGGCGACACGGCGGCGGCCAAGGCGGCCCTGAGCCAGACCTTCTCGCTCATCGACAAGATGTCGGCGAAGAAGATCATTCACGACAACGCGGCCGGTCGGTACAAGTCGCGCATCGCGAAGAAGCTCGCCAAGAAGACCACGGCGTAACACTCGATCGGACTCAGCGCGCGACCATCGTCGCGCGCTGAATCCAATCCAGCTTCGGGAACTCGCGCCGAAAGAACGCGGCCCCCTCCGCGAATCCGGGGTCCTGCTTCCCCGCACGAATGCCACCGAGCCCTTCGCCGTAGTCGGCGAAGAAGCGGTCGGCCACGTCCATCCCCTCCACAACCCGTCCAAACGGCACAAACGGCTCCTTGTCGTGCGTCGCGGCGTTGTCACGCAGGTTGATGAACACCTGCGTTGTCCTGCCGTTCGGCACCGCGAACGCAAACGCGACCGTGCCGCGTGCATTCGTTTCGCGAAACGGATCATCCGGAAACGTCTGTAGCCGCCAGGCCTGAGCGACCTTGGAATCGCCCGCGATCCCAAACTGCACCCACGTTTTCGGGCGCACGCGGAATAGCGGCGCATCGTCGTAGTAGCCGTGGCGCACGAGGTTCACGAACCGGTCGGCGCCCAGCGGGGCCCATGCTCGGGTCACCTCGATGACCACGACGCCGGCCGTGGTCTCGAGGCGCACCAGCGACCGGCTCGGCGCGGGTGCCGTGAAGACCGGGTCTGAAGGCGTCAGGAGTCTCTGCCGATCAGGTGCGGCCTGCCAAACGACCGAGGCCAGCAACAGAGCCAGATAGATGCGCATTGGAACCTCCGGGGAATCCTATGTCGTAGTGTCTGTGCATGACCATCGTGTCCGCCATCGATGCCCTGCACTCCAGGGTGCGCCGCAGCCAGGTACTGTTCCGGGTCGTGCTCGGCACCCGGTATCTCTTTGCGATGTCGTTCATCCCAACCGGGCTGGTCAAGTTTCTCGGCATGCGCTTCACCTCAATCTCACCGGAAACGCCCATCGGGGCGTTTTTTGAGGCGATGTATCAGACAGGCGCCTACTGGCAGTTTCTCGGCGCGACCCAGATCCTGGCCGGCCTGCTGCTCATCGTGCCTCGTCTGGCAACCCTGGGCGCGGTCATCTTCTTCCCGGTGGTCCTCAACATCATGGTCATCACCTGGGCGCTGCAGTTTCGCGGCACCGTGTACATCACGACACTGATGGTGTTCGCGGCGGCAAGCCTGCTGGCGTGGGACTGGCATCGGCTGCGCAGCATTCTCGTCGCCACACCGGGACCGAGTGAACAATCACAGTGGGTGACAGGACTTGGACCCTGGTGGGAACGCGCCGCGTGGACGGTGGGGTTGCTCGCCGGCCTGACGGCCTGGTTCGGCACGCGATTTTCGGCTTCCTTTTTCGGAGCGGCCCTGGTGGTCGGCGTGGTCTGCGCGATTGTCGCGCTCGTGGGCCTCTGGGTCAGTCTGCGACGCCCTTCACTCACCGGGCGGGAATGACAGCCACACGGCGGAAACGCACGGTCACCCCACGGCGGTTGACCGTGACGCGAATCTGGTGCTCCTCGCCATCGAACTCCGACAGCTCCGGCCGGACGCCGACGAGATAGCCAGCCGACGTTTCGCGGAACGCGCGATCGACAAAAGGATCGGCGTCCACCTCGACCTGGAAAAATGCGCCCCCGGCGCTGTCGGCAAATCGTTCCAGCCCGTTGCCGAACATCGTGATGTCCTCATACAGCGCGCTGGGTGACCGCCATCCTGTGGCCGCCGAGAAGTGCTGCATGAAGTGCACGTTCAGATACAGCACGTAGAGGTTCACGTTCGCAGCGGCGGCGCGCCGGGCGACCCGCTGGGTTTCTGACGTCAGATTCGGCCGCCCACCTGCGGCGTTGGTGGTCGGCAA
>CAZLJG010000117.1:0-9180 GCA_964559545.1 uncultured Solibacteraceae bacterium
TCTCAGGATTGGTGCGCGCGAGCACATGTTCGAGGGTCGCGCGGAAGTCGCGCAACAGCGCCGAACGCGGCGCATCCCCCTGCAGGAACGTCGGCCAGGTCAGGTGCGGCACCACGCGGTCGTACACGTCCTGCATCGCCGCATAGGAGGTGAACAGGACGAATGCGCGGCCCGACGACCGCTCGAGCAACTCGGCGATCACGCCCGCGGCGGCCACGTTGAAGTCCGGCGACCGTGGGTCCGGCATCTGGGGCGGCAGATACAACAGCGCCTGTGTCGCAAAGTCGAACTCGGAAGGCAGTCGCAGCGTGCTCGCATGCTCGAGCCCGAGTCGGGCCTGCATGTAGTCGAACGACCCACCGACTGTGAGCGTGGCGGATGTCAGGACTGTCGCGAGACGCTCCCCGATGACCTTCTCGCGCACGAGCGCCGACACATCAATCGGCGCGGCGCGGAAGGTCACGCCCCGTCCGCGCACTTCGACAAAGTGCACAAACGACGGATCCTCGGCGGCGAGCAGCACGCGCACGTCATCGCGCAAACCGGAGGCGCGCGCCACAATGGCGGCCAGATCTTCGGGCAGCGGCGTCAGTGTGCGGGCCGCCGCCAGCAGACGATCCAGTTCCTCACGCAGCGCCGTCGCGTCCGGGTTCAGGCGGTCCGCCATGTCCGGCGTGAGCATCAGCCGGTCGCCACTGCGGGCCTGACGCACTTCCAGTCGCGCGGTGTCGAACAACCGCCGCGCCGCGCGGTCCACATCGCCGATCGCGTGTTGCCAGGCCACCGCAAACCGCCCCTCGGTTGCAGGCACCGCCGCCACCGAGAGCGCCGCATCCCGCGAAAACTCATCGAGGCGATGGGTGCTCAGCGCGATGCCGAAGTACTGCGTCACGACGTCTTCAAGTTGGTGCGCTTCATCGATGATGGCGAAGTCACACGCGGGGATCACTTCGCCGAAGTCGCCCTGACGGACGGACGCATCGGCGCACATCAAGTGGTGATTAACGACGACGATGTCGGCGCGGTCGGCGCGTTCGCGCATGCGCGTGATGAAGCAGTCGGCGAAGTCCGGACACTCCCGGCCGAGGCACTGCTCACTGGTCGCCGTCACTTCCGCCCAGAAGGGCAGCACGTCCGGCATGTCGGAGATTTCGGCGCGATCCCCCGTGGTGGTCTCCGGCAACCACTCACGGATGGTCTCGACCCAATGTTGTTCGTCGCTGGGAAGCGTTGCGGAGATTTCACTCAGTCGCGTGAATCGATGGCGACACAGGAAGTTCGTGCGGCCCTTCATATACGCCGCCTTGATTTCTGTGCCGAGCGCGGACGCGAGCGCGGGGATGTCCTTGTAAAACACCTGATCCTGCAGCGTCCGTGTGCCTGTGGAAATCAGGACGCGGCGGCCGGCCATCGCGGCGGGCACGAGATAGGCGAGTGTCTTTCCGGTGCCGGTGCCCGCCTCAGCCAGGAGGACGCCACCGGTTTCAAACGTCCGGGCGACCGCGTGCGCCATCGCGCGCTGTCCGGTGCGCACCTCAAACGTCTCAAACGCACGCGCCAACGGACCGTCGTCGGCAAACACCGCCGCGACGCTGGTGGTCAGCGCGCCAGATCGGGATACAGCGGGTAGGTCCGGCACAGCGCTTCCACGTCGGTGCGTACGGCGTGTGCGACCGCCTCATCGTCGGGCGCCGCCAGGACGCGGCTGATGAGTGTGGCGATCGTGTCCATGTCGGACTCACCGAGTCCGCGGGTGGTGACCGCAGGGGTGCCCACGCGAATGCCGCTGGCCACCATGGGGGGATTCTGGTCGAAGGGAATCGCGTTCTTGTTGACGGTGATGGCCGCGCGCCCGAGGGCGGCCTCGGCGACCTTGCCGGTGATCCCGCGGGAGAACACATCCACCAACACGAGGTGGGCGTCGGTGCCGCCGCTGACGATGCGGAAGCCCTCGTGTGCCAGACGGTCCGCCAAGCGGGCCGCGTTACGCACCACTCGCTGCTGGTACTGCGTGAACTCCGGCGCCAACGCTTCCTTGAAGCAGACAGCCTTGCCCGCGATGACGTGCATCAGCGGGCCGCCCTGCACACCGGGGAATACGGCGCGGTCGATGTCCTTCGCAAACTGGGAGCGGCAGAGGATGAGGCCGCCGCGCGGACCACGCAGTGTCTTGTGCGTGGTGGTCGTGACGAAGTCGGAGTGGGGGACGGGACTGGGATGATGGCCCGTGGCGACCAGACCCGCGATGTGGGCCATGTCGGTCATCACGAGCGCGCCGACTTCATCGGCCACGGCGCGAATGCGCGGGTAATCAATGATGCGCGGGTACGCACTCGCGCCGACGACGATCATCTTGGGGCGATGGGCGCGCGCCTGTGCGGCGAGTTCGTCGTAGTCAAGTTGTTCGTTGTCCTTGCGGACGCCGTACGGAAGGATCGTGAAGTACTTCCCGGAGAAATTGAGCGGATGGCCGTGCGTCAGGTGGCCGCCGTGGGCGAGATTCATCCCGAGGATGGTGTCGCCCGGCTGCAGCATGGCGAGGTAGACGGCCATGTTGGCCTGGGCGCCCGAATGCGGCTGGACGTTGGCGTGTTCGGCGCCAAACAGCTGCTTGGCGCGATCGATGGCCAGGGTTTCGGCGACATCGACGAACTCGCAACCGCCGTAGTAGCGCTTGCCCGGATACCCTTCCGCGTATTTGTTCGTCATCACCGACCCGACGGCCTCGAGCACGGCCCGGCTGACGAAGTTTTCGGAGGCGATGAGTTCCAGCCCGTGGTCCTGTCGCTGAACTTCCTGACGGATCGCGGCGGCGATTTCGGGGTCGGATTGAGTCAGGTGCGTCACGCAGGCGTCTCCATCGCAGTGATCTTGTCGAGGCGGCGCTGGTGGCGCCCACCTTCGTACGGGGTGTCGAGGAAGATGGTGAGGAGTTCGCGGGCCTGGGCCTCCGCTGTGAGGCGCGCACCAAGGGCCAGCACGTTGGCGTTGTTGTGGCTGCGGCTGAGGCGCGCGGATTCGGGGTCGGTCACCGCGGCCGCGCGGACGCCGGGGATCTTGTTTGCGGCGATGGCCATACCGATGCCGGAGCCGCACACGAGCAGCCCGCGGTCGTACTCGCCGGAGGCCACGGCGCGTCCCACGAGCGCTGCGTGATCGGGGTAATCGACCGAGTCCGGGCCGTGTGTGCCGAAGTCTGTGTATGCGTGCCCACGCGCGTCGAGGAGAGCTTTCAGGGCGTCTTTCAGGTCCACGCCGGCATGATCGGCGCCAAGGGCGATGCGCATGCGCTTGAGTATAGCGGGTTGTACAATCGTGTGTGCCTTCCACTGCCGTTATTGCTGCTCGTGGCGCCGAACGCTGGCGCGCGGGTCATCCCTGGATCTACCGGTCGGACGTGTTGAGTGTTGATGCTGAGCCGGGGGACCTCGTGGACGTCCGCTCGGAACGGGGGCGGCCGCTGGGCCGCGCGTTTTTCAGCAGCACGTCGCAGATTACGTTGCGCATGCTCGGTGAGGGCCCCCGCGAGGCGCGCGCTTTTTTTGCCGAACGCCTCGAAGCCGCACTGGCCTACAGGTCGCGTGTCGCGGCAGGGGCGCAGGCCTACCGCCTCGTCAACGGGGAAGCCGATCGGATTCCGTCGCTGATCGTCGACCGCTACGGCGATGTGCTGGTCATCCAGACGTTGTCGCAGGGCACTGACCGGCACCTCGACCTGTTTGTTGAATTGTTGCAGGCGCTCGTGAAGCCCACGGGCATCCTCATCCGGAACGATCCCAAGGTGCGTGTGCTTGAGGGCCTCGACCAGGTGGTTGAGGTGCGGGCGGGGACCGTGCCTGAGCTTGTGGACGTGATGGAAGGGGACATTGCGTATCAGGTGGATGTCCGCCACGGACAAAAAACCGGCCTGTTTCTCGATCAACGCGAGAACCATCTGGCCGCCGGCGCGTATGCCACCGGTCGCGCGTTGGACGCGTTTTCGTATCATGGCGGGTTCGCCCTGCAGATGGCCCGACACTGTGAGTCCGTACTCGCGCTCGATGGCTCAGAGCCGGCCATCGCCGCGCTGGCCGAAAACGCGTCGCGCAACGGCCTCACCAATGTCGAGGCGCGCGTCGCGAACGTTTTTGATGAGTTGCGCGAGTTGGAGATCAGCAAGGCCCGGTTCGATACGATCGTGCTCGACCCGCCGGCGTTCGCCAAGACCAAGGCCTCTCTGCCCAAGGCCCTCGGCGGCTACAAGGAAATCAATCTCCGGGCCCTGAAGCTGCTGCGCCCGGGCGGCATTCTCATTACATGTACGTGTTCGTACCATGTGTCCGAGCCGCTGTTTCTGGAAGTGCTCGAACGGGCGGCCGCTGACGCGCTGGCCCCGGTCGTCCTCGTGGAAAAACGACTCCAGGCACGAGACCACCCGGTACTTTTGGGCGTACCGGAGACCTCGTATCTCAAGTGTCTCGTGCTGCGTCGCCTGTAAATACTCATCCACAAACCCGGCATGGGGTTTGCTAAAGGGATTTGTATGTCAAAAATGATCTCGCGAATGTTGTGTGCCGCTGTGGCGACGGTGGGTGTCCTGATTGCTGTTCCGGCGCAGGCGCAGAACTTCGGTGTACGTGCCGGTGCCAGCGGGAGTCCTGACCAGTTCTATTTTGGCGTGCACCTGGACACCGCGCCCATCGCCGATCGCATCTCGTTCCGGCCGAATGTCGAGGTTGGCATCGGAGACGGCATCACCCTGGCGGCCGCCAATCTCGAATTTGTCTTCCGCCAGCCGCTCAACTCGTCCCGCTGGGTGATGCTGGTCGGTGGCGGTCCTGCCGCCAACTTCTATTCCTACGATGACGGACGCGGTCGGGGGGACGGGGATCTGGGCGGTGGCTTGAATCTGCTCCTGGGGCTCGAACACCGTGGCGGGTTCTTCTCGGAGATCAAGGTCGGTTTGATCGACAGTCCGAGTATCAAGTTCGGTGTCGGAATCTCCTTCGGGCGCTGACCGGGCCGGAAGGCGGGTGTTATAGTCGCCGACATGGCCCGGCCGACCTATACCCCGCTGACTGAAGCCGATTTCGACCTCGCGTACCCCTCGTCCCGCAAGGTGTACGTGGAGGGCGGGGCCGGCGTCCACGTGCCGATGCGCGAGATCGCGCTCACCGGCGACGAACCCCCCGTCCGCGTGTATGACACGAGTGGCCCGCGGGGGTACGACCCCCACGTGGGGCTGCCTGCGCTGCGCCGGGATTGGATTCTGTCGCGCGGCGATGTCGAGGACACCGGCCGCGGCGTGCGCGTCCCGATGCTGCGCGCCAAGGCGGGGCGCTCTGTCACGCAGCTGCACTATGCGCGCAAGGGAGTGATCACTCCGGAAATGGAGTTCATCGCCGTGCGCGAGGGCTTCGACGCGGACTTTGTGCGCGATGAAGTGGCGCGTGGCCGCGCGATCATTCCGTCCAACATCAACCATCCGGAACTGGAGCCGATGATCATCGGCCGCAACTTCCTGGTGAAGATCAACGCAAACATCGGCAACTCGGCGGTGTCGTCCTCCATCGTGGAGGAAGTGGACAAACTGCGGTGGTCCACGCTCTGGGGCGCCGACACCGTGATGGACCTCTCCACAGGGGCCAACATCCATGAAACCCGCGAGTGGATTCTCCGCAACAGCCCCGTGCCGATTGGCACCGTGCCGCTGTATCAGGCGCTGGAGAAAGTCGGCGGACGGCCGGAAGCGCTCACGTGGGAGATCTACCGCGACACGCTGATCGAACAGGCCGAGCAGGGCGTGGACTACTTCACCGTGCACGCCGGCGTGTTGCTCCGGTACATCCCGATGACCGCGCGTCGGCGCACCGGCATCGTGTCTCGGGGCGGCTCGATCATCGCCAAGTGGTGTCTCGCCCACCATCAGGAGAACTTCCTCTACACCCACTTCCGCGAGATCTGCGAGATCATGCGCGCATACGACGTGGCCTTCTCACTTGGTGACGGCCTGCGGCCGGGATCGATCGCCGACGCCAACGACGAGGCGCAGTTCGCCGAGCTCAAGACGCAGGGCGAGCTGACGAAGATCGCGTGGGAATACGACGTGCAGGTCATGAATGAGGGGCCCGGCCACGTGCCGATGCATCTCATTCGCGACAACATGGACAAGCAGCTGGAGTGGTGCCAGGAAGCGCCGTTTTACACCCTCGGCCCGCTGACCACCGACATCGCGCCTGGCTATGACCACATCACATCAGCCATCGGCGCCGCGATGATTGGCTGGTACGGCACGGCGATGCTTTGCTACGTCACGCCCAAGGAACACCTCGGGTTGCCCAATCGCGACGACGTCAAGGCCGGTGTCATCGCCTACAAGATCGCCGCGCATGCGGCGGACCTGGCGAAGGGCCACCCCCGCGCGCAGGGGTGGGATGACGCGCTGTCGAAGGCGCGCTTTGAGTTCCGCTGGGAGGATCAGTTCAACCTGTCGCTCGACCCCGTCACGGCGCGTGCGTACCACGACGAGACGCTGCCTGCTGATGGCGCCAAGGTCGCCCACTTCTGTTCGATGTGCGGACCGAAGTTCTGCAGCATGGAGATCACGCAGCAGATTCGTGACTATGCGGCCGAGCAGCAGCTCGCGGTTGATCAGGCGCAGGCGGTGGGGCTGGCGGAAAAAGCCGACGAGTTCCGGAAGACGCGTCTGTAGCGGCTACTTGCCGGTCGCGGGCACGATCTGGATGATCGTCGGAAAGCGGCGCGAGGTCGTGCCATCGACGTGCAGATAGCCCGTCGATCCGTTCCACATGTAATCTTTCACCACCACACTCGGCGGATACGCCATCGTCTGTTCCTGGAAGCGGCCCAGATCAAACTGATGCATCGCGGGCGCCTGGAAGATGACCCGCCCGCCATTCTTGAGTGTGGTCTTGTAATAGTTGACGATGTCGGCGAACGGCGCGTCGGTGCCGTAGAGGTGGTACTGCTGGCCGCCGCGGCCGGCGTCAATCGTCTCGAGGAAAACGGCGGCAGGATAAATCGGCGCACCAAGTGCCGTGTCGCCGGGTCCCTGCGGTGTCGCGGCAGCTGGTGTTGTCGGCGCGGTGCCCGCGGTCGGGAAGGGCAACGGACGCGGGGGCGGCGTGGTCTGCGCGAACGCAGATGTGCTGCTGAGCACGATCGCCAGTGCACTTCCCGCGGCTACGACCACCAATCGAATTCGCATCCCGTCCCGTATTATAAGACGACAGGAGATTTTTGACCCCATGAGTGGATTGAAGACTGCGGTTTTGCTTGCGGCCCTGAGCGCCTTGTTCATTGCCGTGGGCGGCATGTTCGGCGGGGAAGCGGGCATGGTGCTCGCCTTCGGCGTCGCCGTGGTGATGAACATTTCGAGTTATTGGTTCTCCGACAAGATCGTGCTGCGGATGTACAAGGCCCAGCCGGTTGGTCCTGGACACATGTTGTACGACATGACGGCGCGACTGGCGCAGCGCGCGCAGTTGCCGATGCCCAAGGTGTACGTCATTCCCGACATGTCGCCGAACGCGTTTGCGACCGGGCGCAATCCGAATCACGCGGCGGTGGCAGCGACCGAGGGCATCATGCGCCTCCTGTCGCCGGCCGAGCTCGAAGGCGTGATGGCGCACGAACTGGCGCACATCAAGAATCGCGACATCCTCATCAGTTCGGTGGCCGCGACGATCGGAGCGGCGATCACGATGCTCGTGCAGTTCGGCATGTTGTTTGGCGGCGGACGGGATCGGGAGAACTCGCCCAATCCCATCGTGTTGATTGCCACGATGTTCCTGGCACCGATGGCGGCCGCGTTGATTCAGATGGCCGTGTCACGGTCGCGCGAGTTCGTCGCCGATCGCGTCGGCGCCGAAATTGCCGGCACGCCGATGGGCCTCGCGCAGGCGCTGCAGCGGATTGAGGCGGGCGTGAAGCAGATTCCGATGGACGCCAACCAGGCGACGGCGCACATGTTCATCATGTCGCCGCTCTCGGGTGGCGGCATGGCGTCGCTGTTCTCCACGCATCCGCCGACCAAGGCGCGTGTGGAAGCACTGATGCGGCTGCGGATGGGCGTCGCTTAAAGCACGTACGCCAGCGCGAAGCCGATCTGCAGGACGAACATCATCCGGTACATGTGCGCCCACGAGACGTGGTTCTCGTCGGTGGCGAGATCTTCCGGCCGCCGCAGCATCAGGTAGCACACGTAGGCGCCGTACGCAGTCATGCCCAGACCAAGACTGTGAAGCAGCAGCGTGTGTCCGGTGAGGATCCCGAGCCAGACACCCACGTTGATGAGCAGGAACGGCAGGATGAACGACGGCGAGATCATCCACGCCGCCTTGCGGACGCCATGAATGATGGGCAGCGTGCGGCACCCGCCGCGCGCGTCGCCCTCCATGTCGGCGAAGTCCTTGGTCGTTGATGCGCCGAGCAGAAACAGGCCGAAGATCCCGCCGATGAACCACGGCTCCACGCCGACCACGGTCTTGACCGCCGACCAGCCTGCGACCTTCAGCAACACGCCGCGCGGAATGGCGATGGTGATGTTCGCCCACATGCCGCGCTGCTTTGTGCGCAGGGGCGGCACCGAGTAAATGATGGTCGCGACCACCGCGATGGCGACAATCCAGAAGCATTCGTGCCGGCCGCCCGGTGCCACGAACCACGCCAGCACAAGCGTGAGCGCATAAGCGATGACGGTGAAGACCCATGCCTGCGGAATGGTCATCCGGCCCGAGGTGAGAGGCCGCTTCGGCTTGTTGATGCGGTCAATCTCGAGGTCGTAGATCTGATTGAGCGCGTTGCTGCCCGCGTTGAACACCGCGGCCATGACCGCACCAATCAGGCCCGGCAGCACCACAGACCACGACCACGGATCCACCGGATCCGCACCGATGGCCGTGACGGCGCCCGAAAAAAATCCGAGCGCCGGCGCCAGTAACGTGAAGGGCCGCGCCAGTTCTGCGTAGAGTCGGAGCGAGGTCATGTCAGGGCCACCAGCGCCAGATGCCGAACGTGAGCGCGGCGCCGATCGACGCATTCACAAAGTTCAGCGAGTCGTTGTTGAGAATACCCCGGTCTTCGAGCGTGGCGCCAAGCACGCCCTCAGCGAACGACGCGACGGTGGCGGCGATGGCAATGACACCAACCGTCCACCCAGGAACGATGCCCAACCACGCG
>CAZLJG010000118.1:0-7898 GCA_964559545.1 uncultured Solibacteraceae bacterium
TAATACGGCATTTCCTTCGTATTGCGGAACGTCTCAAGCGCGCCGGTGATTTGTGGGATGTGCTGGTTCGCGTGTTTACCGCGGACCGTATCAACACCCTTGGCGAGCCCATGCTCGTGTGCGGCATTGCCGAAGAAGAAGTTGGTGTTGTCGAACAACTTCGCCGTGTCGAGGAAGCGGCGCTCGCCGGTCAACCGATACAGCCGCGCCATCGCCTCGTTCATCCCGCCGTATTCACCGGCGATGTAGCGGTTCCACATGCTGATGCGGGTCTCCGGCGGCAGCGCGCTCAATCGCGCCTGCACCCACCCGCCCATGCCTCGCGCGATCTCCAGCGCCTTCTTGTTGCCCGCCACTTCATATGTGTCGAGCAGACCCGCGAGGATCTTGTGCAGCGTGTAATACGGCGCCCAGATCTGGCTGTCCTGCGTGCCGTAGGTGGCGCCGCGTTCGAGCATGATGAACTGGTCGGGCGGGTACGCGCTGATGAAGCCCGTGCCCCAGTTCCAATAGTCCGTGCGAATCGCGCCGGTCCGCAGATTCGAGTCGTAACTCTGACGACCGGGGCCCACCGGCACCGCACGAGGGTCTGCCACCGCCGCCCCACCCGCCTGTGCCGGCTTGCCGGAACGCTGTGACAGATCGTGGAGGGTGTCCACCAGGTAGTTCATCTTCTGGAGGAACGTCGCCTGCAGCGCCGGGTCGTACCCCGTGCTCGCATAGGCCTGCGCGATCGCCGTCAGATAGTGACCACTCGCATGCCCACGCAACCGGGTCGTCTGGTTATCCCACCCCTGGAGAGCCCGCGCGCCCTCCGGCTGCGGCACGCCGAACGTGTCGCGGAAGTTGTAGAGGAAGCTATCCACGTTGGTCGCCGCCAGTCCGCGTAGAAACTTGTCGCGGTTCTTGATGAACGCCGTGTCACGGCCCTGCGCGTCCTTGTTGAGCACCACGCGGTCAAGCGCAAACGGTTCCACCAGGCGGTCCGGAGGCGTGCGCACCCCGACCGGCGTCTTCACAATGATGGTTGCCTTCGGCTGGAACCGTGTCCCCGGCACCATGCCCGACACCGTGTAGGTGCCTGGCTGCCGCACCGCCACGTTGTCGGTCGGCGACGGCCAGATGGCGCGAGTCGTTCCGGCCACACCACCGGCAAACGTTGCTGGAATCTGCGACGGCAACATCGGCAACATGCCCACGACCGTCTCGACCGTGATGTCGGGCACGGTGACGAGTCGTGCGGCAAACGGCGACTCGCGCGGAATGTTCGCGGTCGAAATCTCGGCTGGTGCCCCACCGCGCCCGCGCCCCTGCGCCGTCTGTGTTGCGGCAATCGCGTTCCGGCGGATGGTCGCAATGGGTTCATCACCAAGGGCAATCCGGTAGAGCCGGAAGTCGCGGAACCGTCCATGCATCGTCGGCGCCGCGTCATCCTGCGTCCGGCCGATGAAGAGCCGGTTTGTCGAGAGGGACGGCGGCACCAACTGGTCGGGAGTCACGGCCACGTCGGTCGCCTGCCCCGCTCGCACACCGTCGATGTACGTCGTGAGCACACGGCTCGCCGGGTCGAGCACGACCGCAAAGTGTGTCCACTGATTCTCAACCACCACCTTGGGTGCCGTGGTGCCTTTGACCTGGCCATCCACCACAGCCGTCGCCCGGAAACCCTGCGCATCCACAACCGCGAACAATCGCGAGGACGCGTTCTGACCGAAGTCAAAAATTGGTCCGGACGCCCTCGTCGGCAGATACAACCAGCCGACGACGGCGATGGCGTCTTCGCCGTCGAGCGCGTCGGCCGGCAGTTGCACATAGCTGCCGTCACCAGTCAGCAGCAGCACCCGACGGGTGCCGTCCTCCACAAACACCGGACTGGTCCCCCGCAGCGTCGCATGCAGCTGATTCCGCGAGGAATCCTCCGGGCTGCCGTTAAACACATACCGGGCGATGAGACCGGTCTCCCCGATGCCATCGAGGAACTGGTCACCACCCTGTGCGGTGTTCTGCGGATTCTGCGCGTTTTGCGCGACGGCGACGACGATGGTCGACACGACCAGCGAGAGGGCAATCAGCATCCGGTACATAGGTCAATTCTCCAAGTGCGTGTCAGCGAATCTCAATCGTGCGTGATGACGCGGTGAGCGGCACCGTGTACGCGCCGCGTTCGAGCGTGAATCCCCCCGGCACGGTCCAGGTGCGCCGGGCCACCGTCTTGCCGGTCTGCTCGACGCGCAGGCGCGCCTGCTTCACATGGGCGGTTGAGGGCGCGAGCGTGACGCGCACCCGCCCGGTGGTGGCATCAAACTCCACCTGTTCAAACTGTCCCGCATCCAGGGTGAGGTACAGCCCCACCGGTGCAAGGTAGATCCGCTGGCGGAACGAGTCGGCCACCTTCACGGTGACGCGAGACCCGTTCACCGTGGCGTTGCCGCCAAACGCCTGCCATCCGAACTCCGGATGGTTGATCAGATACATCCCGGTGTTGAGGGCGTGGCCCAGGAAGTTCGGGCCGTAGTCGCCGGAATACGCATCCCAATGCAGCTTCTCGGGAAACGCGTGGAAGGCGACGGACGCAAACCCTTCCTGATCGATGTTTGTCAGCGCGCCCATCGTGCCGGCGTATCCGATGCGCAGCAGATGCAGGTCTTTGGGGTCATCCCTGAACCGTGTCAGCGCAGGAATCGCGTTGAGCCCTGAGCCGTAATGATGGAGCTGGCGTTCGTAGCCCGCACCGGGCGCACCCGCGTAGATGAAGTCCCAGTACCGACGGGCGGC
The DNA here is from genome assembly GCA_964559545.1 of uncultured Solibacteraceae bacterium. GTDB lineage: Bacteria > Acidobacteriota > Vicinamibacteria > Vicinamibacterales > SCN-69-37 > SYFT01. The sequence continues at coordinate 2,776 of CAZLJG010000118.1, forward strand.
GCCGTTGTACCCCCAGTGCGGCACCAGCGGCATGTAGCCAACGATCGAATTGAGCGCGGTCGTCGCCTGCGTGTCGTACCCGAAGTACCGCATCCAAGCGAACACTTCTTCCTGCCCCGTCGAGTCCCACGCCATTTCGCTGCCGTAGGGATAACTCTGACCGGCCCACCGATCCGCCCGCGTCTTCATCCGCGCCTCGAGTGCGGACGATTTCTCGGTCCACCCTTCGCGCTTCATGTCTTCAAGCACCATCGCAAACGTTGTCGCGCCCATGAGCCCGACGTTGACGTAACCGACGCGGTTCGCCGGGTTCGTCATGTACATCATCGTTTCGTGCGCCTGGTTCAGATACCAATCCCACGGATGCGTCGTCACCAGGCCTTCGGTATTGCGGGCGATGCGATACATCGACCAGTAGGCTGCCACGACGTGCGCGTAGTTGTAGGCGCGATTCTGTGTCTCGGCCCCTGCGCGGTTCCAACTCGCCCACGTCGTCCAGTTCTTCGACGGATCGTAGGTGTACCCGGGAAAATCTTCGGGCACGTACATGAAGAGGCTCTTGCGGACGCCGTACTTCCGTTCGCCCTCGGAGTACTGGATGCGTCCCCAGAGCACCTCGTTGACGAACCGTTCGTATTTCTCGAGTTCAGCGCGTGAGGGCTGTCCGAACTGTTTCATCGCCGCGGCGAGCCACGACCCGGCGCCCCCTTCGTCTGAGAGCCCTGCGATCCACGCGCGGTGGTCCTGCTCGACGATCGCATTCCTGGATCGGTCGTAACTCATCACGGATGGACTCCGTTTGAACGGGTCGTCCGGCTTGTCAAACCACTGCTTCGTGAGGAGGAAGTTGCCGAGGTCGGCCACGGTCTGCGCGGCCGGCTTGGTGACGTAGTAGTTGATCGCTTGCACAGCGCCGTCATCCCACGTGAGCGTCAAACGCGCACGGCCCCACTGACGACCGCGCACCGTGAACTCCCGCCAGCCATTCGTGGTGCGGCGACCGGCAGACACGTCGAGCGCACCGGCCGGCGACACCGAGACCTTCGCCGTACGCGAGCCGTATCGCGCGAACAACCGCAGGTCCTGGTCCATCGGGGCCACGTAGCCCGGGAAGCCTGCGGCCACCGGACGCCCGGCCTTCACGAGTGTGTCTTCGATCGCGCGAATCTCGGGCGCGATGTGAAATTCGAGACCATACGTGCGGGTCTGCCCAGGCGCGAGCGTGGCGTGGGTCGGCGCCTGCCACGGCTGCGCGTTCTTCCACTCGTTTTCGGCGTAGGCCTTCGTGTGGGCCATCCATTCGAAGATGGCTTCCGAGGTTTGGGTGCGCGGCGTACGGTCGTCCACCGGCCGCCATCCCTCAAGGGGCGTTCGTCCGTGCGGCACCACGACAAGTGCGGGGCCCTTGCCGGAAAGACGCGTGACCTGCACAAAGCCTGCATCCTGCGCGATCGCCGGATCAAAAAACGATGTGATCTCGTGCGCCTGTTCCAGGTTGCGCCCGGTGATCAGATTGTTGAACACCACGGGAATCCCGAGCGCGCCAATTTCGACGGGCTGCTGCGTGCGATTGGTAACGTCGAAGCGGAGCACGACTTTGCCGTTCACAAGGGCCCAATGCCGCGTCACACGCAGCGGGACGTCGGCAGGCAGCGTGGCGGCGAGGTCGGACGACGCGAGGGTGCCGGGCGCCGCAGTCAACGCGGCGACGGGTTTGCGATCACGCGCCGTGTCGTAGTCCTTCCACTCGGTCGCGCCAGCTTGACGCACCTTGAAGGTCAGGTCGCCGAGATGGTGGTACCCGTTCGCGGCGCGCTGCGCGAGTCGATCGGCGGGTGTGAAGTCGAAGGTCAACGGGCCCGTCGGTTGAGGCGGCGGTGCGGGCTGCGTGCCCGCGGCGCCTGCACCACGGCCGCCACGCTGCGGCGTGGGCGTCGGCGTGTACGTCGGCACGCCCTTGGGCTCGAGGGCCGCGATCGTCTGCGAGGCTTTGACCAGTTTGAGCGTGAAGTCCGGCGTGTCGAAGTCGAGGGTGCCGTCCTCAAGGCCCAACGTCGGCGGTGGAGGCGGCGTCTGGGCCCCGCGTCCCCCCTGCTGTCCCTGCACGGGTGGCGCCAGCCACACGGCGGCGACAAGTCCAACGCCGGCGGCTGCCAGTCGGCTCACAGTCAATAGACGCGTCATCACGGCGGACTCCTTAATGGGGGAAGTGTCCGGAAATATTACTACGTGGTAGGCTGGCGCCCGTATGGAACGTCACACACGATTTACCGCTGATCAGCTGGCCTTTGCCCGCACAAAAACCGCATACATGGGCCGCGAGGAGTCGATCGAATTCCTCCGAGCGATGGACATCAAACACAGCGTCGGGCATTGGTCGGCCGGCGACTTCTGCGACCGGTTTGCGCCTCCCGGATACCACTCGAACGACCCCGCGTTTCAAAACGACTTCGAGGGCCAGTGCCGCCGCACGAAGGCGGCCGGCGTGTCGGCCATCGAGATCCATCAGAGCGTGTTCGAGAAGACGCTCAATGGCGACCTCGACCCCGCCGCCATCACCCGCGCGCAGCAGGGGTTTCTCGCCGAACTCGGGATGTCGGTGACCGCCTGCAACATCAACACCTGGACCAACCCGAAGTTCCGCCTCGGCGGCCCGTGCAACCCCGATCCGGCAATTCGCAAAGCCGCGCTCGAGGAAGTGCTCAAGGGCGTCGAGATCTGCAAGCTGATGAACATTCCCGTGCTGAGCGTGTGGCCCGGGTCTGACGGCGCCGACTACCACTTCCAGATCGACTACAAGGAGTCGATCGAGTGGTTCACGGAAGCGCTGGCGACGGTGAACAAGGCCTGCCTCAGCCACGGCATCAAACTCGCGATCGAACCGAAGCCGTATGAACCACGCGAGCTCTACATGATCATTCCGACGGCCGCGTCGGCGATTCTTGTGGCGCAGCAGGTGAACAAGGCCACCGGCGGCAACAACTGCGGCCTCACGATCGACTACGGCCACCAGAAGATGGAAGCCACCACGGCGTCCACCGCGTGTGACCTGGCCGAATACGCCGGTGTTCCCGTGCACAAGTTCGACGTGAACGATGCGCGGCAGGGCCGCAACGATCAGGACTGCATGTTCGGCACGTTGTCGATTCCCGAGTCGGTCGAATACCTCTACACCACGTTTGTGCGCAACTACCGCGGCTACTACAGCCAGGATCAGTTCACCTACCGTGAAGATCCGACGCGTGCGATCGAACGCAGCATGATCAACTTCGCGAATCTGTCGCTGAAGGCGGTCCGGCTGTACGAACGTCAGGCCGACATCGCGAAGGCGCGCACGGCGGGCACAGGACCGGACATCCTCGACATCGTCTCGCCGGTGCTCGTGGGCTGACGCCATATGGCCTTCACGATCGGGATTGACTACGGCACCAACTCCGTCCGCGCCGTGGTCGTGGACTGTGCGGATGGACGGACGGTCGGCACATCGGTCTTCAACTATCCGAGTGGCGACCACGGGGTGCTGTTGCACCCGAAGGACCCGCATCTTGCCCGGCAGCATCCCGGCGACTACATCAGGGGCCTTGAGGCCAGCGTCACCGGCGCCTTGAAACAGGCGGGAGTTGTCGAGGGCTTTTCGGCGGCGAAGGTTATCGGCATCGGCGTCGACACCACCGGCTCAACACCGTTGCCGGTGGACGCGCAGGCGCGGCCCCTCGCAATGGATCCCAGGTGGGAACACAACCTCGCGGCGCATGCGTGGTTGTGGAAGGACCATACGTCGGCCGAAGAAGCCGCCGCGATCACCGCGACCGCACACACGCATGCCCCGCACCTGCTCGCGCCCATCGGCGGGACGTACTCCTCCGAGTGGTGGTGGTCGAAGATCTGGCGCTGTCTGAAGGACGCCCCGGACGTGTTCGATGCCGCGGCGAGTTGGGTCGAGCTCGCCGACTTTGTGCCGGCCGTGCTCGCGGGTGTGACCGACTCCACGAAGATCGTCCGCGGCATCTGCGCCGCCGGGCACAAATCGATGTACTCCGACGTATGGGGCGGGCTTCCGGACAAGGCGTTCCTCACACGCCTCGACCCAAAGCTGGCATCGCTGCGCGATCGGCTCTACGACAAGGCGCTGCCGACAGGCACTCCGGCGGGTCACCTGTGCGGAGAATGGGCCGCGCGCCTCGGTCTGCCCGAAGGCATTCCGATCGCCATGGGCGCATTCGACGCGCACTATGCCGCGATCGGCGCCGGAGTCACGACGGGGACATGGGTCAAGATCATCGGCACGTCGACATGCGACTGCGCCGTGGCGCCGTCCACGACACCGATCGCCGACATCCCGGGTATCTGCGGCATCGTGAATGGCTCGATCCTTCCCGGGTACTACGGCATTGAGGCCGGCCAGTCCGCTGTGGGCGACATCCTTCGCTGGTGGGTGGAGGAAGTCTGCAAGGGCGATGACATGGAGCATGCCCATCTTTCCGTGGAAGCCTCACGGCTGCGACCCGCCGAATCCGGATTGCTGGCACTCGACTGGAACAACGGCAACCGGACCATCCTTGTGGACCCGCGACTGACAGGGTTGATCCTCGGCCAGACGTTGCACACAACACGCGCCGAGGTCTATCGCGCGCTGATCGAGGCCACGGCGTTCGGCGCCCGCGCCATCATCGAACGCGTCCGGGAATACGGCGTCACCGTGGACCGCGTCGTGTGTTGCGGCGGCATCGCCGAGAAGAACGCGCTCTTCATGCAGATCTACGCGGACGTCATTGGCCAGCCGATGCTGATCGCCGGTTCCCCGCAGACGCCCGCACTTGGATCCGCAGTGGCCGCCGCCGTCACGGCCGGCGCAACCGCAGGGGGATACGACGACTGGCAGGTCGCCCAGGACCGTATGACCTCCGTCAAACTGGAACGATACGAGCCACGGCCTGATGCCGTCGCCGTATACAACCGCCTCTATGCGATGTACCGGGAACTGCACGATGCCTTCGGCGGCGTGCCTGGGGCGACGACGGACATCCCGACGCTGATGAAGCGACTGCTCGCCCTCCGGCATGAGACGATGGCGTCATGAGTATCGACGCGCTGAAGGCGCGCGTGTATCACGCCAACGTCGA
>CAZLJG010000118.1:7998-9141 GCA_964559545.1 uncultured Solibacteraceae bacterium
ATTCTGGCCATGGACGCCGCGCCACCAAGGCCCGATCGGTTCCTTATCGACAAACACTACCTGCGCAAACACGGCCCGTCGAAGTACTACGGGCAACCCTGATCCCTTCGCCACGGCTCCAGATACCCGGACGCAGGCTGTTGAGCGACACCGACGTCGGGTCGGCGTCGGGGCGCTGGTTTCCTGGAGGGCGCTGAAACGCGATGCGCGTCGCCTGCCGATCAAAGTCCGTCGGCTCCACCGCTGTCACGTTCATCACTGACGTCGTCGCCGTGACATGTGTGTATCCGAGCGCGTGCCCAAGTTCATGGATGCGAACCAGCCGCACCTGCGGCGACCCGCCGCGATCGAAGTCGCGGTCGAGCATGATGGTGCCCGCGATGACGGCGCCGTCTGATCGGATCTGCCATCGGGCGTAACCGGCAAATCCCGTGGCATCTGTCAGCCCCGTGTAACGCGCCACGGTAATCACCGCGTCCCGAAGGACGTCGGCACTTGCGTCAACAGCCGTCGTCTCACGTGTGACCGACGCAAACGCACTGAACTGATTGCCGGTCAGCGCCGACAGCCCGGACACGAGGTCGGACTCCAGACGATCGCGCTCTGTCGTCGTCATCACATCGTCGATTGCCACGGCCGCTGACTGGTCTAGGGACGTGAACCGCAGCGTGCGCGTCAGCACACGCAGCGGCGGCGCCGTCGTCCACCGCTGCAATCGGGATACACGCGCCAACTCGTCAAACGCCGTGACGTTGAAGGAGGCGGGAATCATCGTGACCGCTGCCGCAGCGCCGGGAATCTTGAGTGCGAAGGACCGCGGCAGATACCCGGTCGCGTTCAGCGTGACGATCTCCGGTGATTCAGATCGTCGCTCCACCGAGATCGTCATCACGCCGGATGCCGACGACGGCTGTGCCTGAAGGGGCGCGGTCACCACCGTCACGCCGGAGACCGGCGAGCCGGTGACCGCGTCAGTCACGGTGACGGTGGCCGTCAGTGCCGCCGCACCAGGGCCTGTCGGCGCACTTGCGCCTCCAGAACAGGCGACGAGAGAAACACTGATGAGAGCGGCGGAAAGGCGACGCACAAAGCGATCTTACCGGTATCGCTCTTCGAGGGGTGCGGGGGGCAACATTTCGGCCT
>CAZLJG010000119.1:0-3728 GCA_964559545.1 uncultured Solibacteraceae bacterium
GCGTCACACAGGCGGGCGATGACGCTCTCGGCGGCGTACATCATCGAGTCGGCGAAAGAGCGCGACCCGCACGAGTTCGTGCCCGAAGAATCCCGTCGCGGTCGCGCCGTGCCGATCTATGCGGCATTGAGGACGATGGGCCGGAAGGGATTTGGGGAGCTGATCGATCGGTGCTGCAATCACGCGACGCGCTTGGCGGCGCGCCTCCGCGCGGATGCGCGCCTCGAGGTACTCAACGATGTCGTCATCAACCAGGTGCTGGTGCGCGTGCGCGGCACCGTCCCCGATGCAGCCACACGCGCGATGGTCGAACGCCTGCAGCAGGAAGGCACCTGCTGGGCCAGCGGCACCACGTGGAAAGGCATGGCCGCGTTGCGGCTCTCCATCAGCAACTACTCCACCACCGAGGCCGATATCGACCGCACGGCTGAGGCCATTCTGCGAAGTACCTAGGAGCACACGGGCTTTAGCCCGTGTGGCTGCTTGATTTACTGTGCATTGTGCAGTATATCTACGCGCACACATGGGCGACTACCTGGGCGAGTTCGAACAACTGGTGCTGCTGGCGCTGGCGCGGCTTGGAGATGACGCGTACGGCGTGACGATTCGGGAGACGCTCATCGAGCGCACGGGACGACAGCCGTCGTTCGGTGCCATCTACAGCACGCTGCGACGGATGGAAGAGAAAGGGCTCGTCCGCTCGGTGCTCGGAGAACCCGAAGCCGTGCGTGGCGGCCGGGCGAAGAAGTTCGTCACACTCACCGCTCGAGGCCGGGCAGCCCTGCGCGAATCACACTCGGCCGTGGTGCGGATGGCCGAAGGCGTCAGCGACCTGCGCCGGTAACACCCACATGCGCGGTCCTCTCCACTGGTTGCTTGGCGTTGGTCGCTCGAACGACGAGCAGCGCGCGCTCGCAGGCGACCTCAACGAAACCTACAGCGCTGCGATTCGGCCGACCCGGTCGTGGCTTGGTGCGCAACTCTGGTTGGTCCGGGAAGTGTTCTCGGCCATGGCTCACGCGAGGTTCCATATGCATCTGATCCCCGACCTCAAATACAGCCTGCGCCGATGGCGCCGCCGGCCTGCATTCGCCGCGACTGCAATTCTGACACTCGCGCTCGGCGTCGGCGCCGCGACTGCGATTTTCTCGATCGTGGACGCTGTGTTGCTTCGGCCTCTGCCGTGGACCAATCCCGAATCACTCGTCATCGTGCACGGCACCTACCCGGAGCGCCGCAGCAATCCTGCGACGGCCCCGACGTGGAATCGCGGTGCGCTCTCGTTCCCGGTGTGGGATGCGTTGCGAACCACGCCGGTGTTTGAACAGGTCAGTGCATGGCGGCCGTACGTGCAACCGGATGGCCTGTTAGGGGACGACCGGACGACGCTGCTGGTCCACTTCGACGTCTCATCGAACTTTCTCTCTACGTTGGGCGTCCCAATGGCGCTCGGTCGCTCATTCACCGATCGCGAAGACAACGTCCCCAGCGACAGCCTGATCATTTCCTATCGCATCTGGCAGGATCGCTTCGGCGGGCGCCACGACGTCCTCGGTCAAAGCGTGAAATATGACCGCGCCCGGTCAAACTCTCCACAAACCAAGACCATCGTCGGCGTGGCGGCCGCGGGGTTCGAGTGGCAGGGAGTGTCGCCGGACGTGTTCATGCCGGTCGGCATCTCTGCTGCCGTCAATCGCCAGTACTTCTCCGGTAGCTTGCGCCTGATGGCCCGCCTCGCGCCGAGTGCATCCCTCGATGCCGCAGACTCCCAGGCTGCGTCCACCACGGCAGCCACACACACAGCTGAGCCGACGTCCGCGCGACTGGTGCCCCTGGTCGAAGAACATCTCGGCGGTTCCGCCCGCTCATTGTGGCTGCTGTTCGGCGGCGCAGGCCTCCTGCTGCTTGTCGCCTGCGCCAACGTCGCGGGCCTGCTCCTCGGTGAGGCACGCGTCCGGCGCCACGAGATGGCGGTACGAGGAGCGATGGGCGGCTCGCGCGGACGGCTCGTGCGCCAGTTGCTCGTCGAATACACGCTGATGGCCGCGTCTGGCGCCGCCCTGGGGCTGGCCTTCGCTTACTGGATGCTCGGCGCCATTGTGGCCATCGCGCCCGAAGGGCTTCCCCGACTCAGCACCGTCGCCGTTGATCTGCGTGTGATTGGGTTCGCATTCAGCGCAGGCCTGCTGACACTCCTCACGTTTGGCATCGCGCCAGCGTTCTCACTCGCGCGCACGCCGGTCGCCCGGGTCCTCGCCGAGGGTGGCCGCGACGGCGCTGTCTCACGCCTCCTCGGCCAACGCGCCGTCGTCGTCGCCGAAATCGCGCTGGCGCTGGTCCTGCTGACTGGTGCGCAACTCTTCGCGGAGACAATCGTCCGGCTGACGGCGCAGCCGCTCGGCTTCGAGCCTGACGGACTCGCCGTGGTGGCGACGACGTTCACCGGAAACACGCTTGGCGACCCAACAGCCCTCAGGGCGGCTCAGCAGCAGTTGCAGGCCGGACGTCTGCAAGGTGGCGGACCCGCCTTCCGGGATCTGCTGGAATTCTCCATGCGAGACACTGCGACCCTCCGTGCCGATCGCGTCATTGAACGGATCGCTGCGTTGCCTGGAGTGCGAGTTGTCGCCGGCGCTTCCGCGATGCCGTTCTTCGGCAATCCTTCACGCGTCCCCGTGGTCCTCGAACAGCGGCCGAACTCTGAACGCCACGACGCATTGCAGCACGCGGTGACCGGGGACTACTTCAACGTCATGGGCATGAAGCTGATTGACGGACGAACTTTCACGCCTGCCGACTTGATGTGGATCGATTCGCGCACCTCTGAGGCGCCAGCCGTCGTTTCCGGGGAGTTCCAACGGCAGTTCTTCCCGGAAGGTGCGGTCGATCGGCGATTCAGCTACCCCTTCAGCGCTGATCGGTCGGCGCACTACCGCATCATCGGTGTCGTGGACGACGTCAAACGACAGGACTTTGCAGACGATGTGCGGCCGACGTTTTATGTGTCGTATCGCCAGGGCGGCGGGGCGTCGCACTTTCTGGTGCGAGGCGACAGCGACGTGATGGCCCTCATTCCGGCGGTGCGCAAGGCCATTACCGACGTCACACCGGAGCTCGTGGTGACGACGGCGGTGTCGATGGAAGATCGCGTCGCGCAATCGGTGACGGAAGAACGTTTCCGTGCGACGTTGTCGTCGTTGTTTGGCGCCGCCGCGCTGGTGCTTGCGGCCGTCGGGCTGTATGGGCTGGTCACCAGGCGCGCGGCCGATCGCCGGCGCGAGTTTGGTGTGCGTGTGGCCATGGGCGCGCAGCCCGGCGACGTCCGACGGTTGGTCTTCCGCGATGCGGCGTTGGTCATCTTGGTCGGCCTGATTGTTGGCCTGCCGAGCGCCTATGCCGCCGCGCAAGTCACCCGCACGTTGCTCTTCGGCGTATCTCCGTCAGCGCCGCACGTGTTCGCGATCACCGCCGGCGTGCTGGCGGTCGTCACACTGCTGGCCACCGTCCTGCCCGCACAGCGTGCCAGCCGGGCCAATCCGATTCTGGCGCTGAAGGAGTAGCCCCCGCGGGGGTGTAGCGAAGTAGACAGACGCCGTCCCTGGGGGCCGCTAGGCTGGGTCCTGAGGTAGCGGTGAACCCCGAACAATTCGACTCGCTCAATATGTGGATGGCCATTGTGGCCATTGCTGCCGTGATGCAGATTCTCGCGATGGCGACGCTCGCCATCA
>CAZLJG010000119.1:3828-9074 GCA_964559545.1 uncultured Solibacteraceae bacterium
CGGGCTACGCCGTCACGCGTGGGGTGTGGGCCGCGGTGTCGGCGTTCCGCAAAAGCGGCCGGCGCCAATGATTTCCAATACGACCAGTCAAAACAACGAAAGAGGGCAAAGATGCGCGAACTGAATACGAACAACACTGACAGCCGCAACGGCAATTTTCTGCTGGGGCTGCTCTGCGGCGCCGCTGTCGGCGCGGCCGTTGGTCTCCTGCTGGCGCCGAAGTCCGGCTCGGACCTGCGTCACCAGCTGTACGAATCCACCGACCGTCTGCGCCAGACGGCGGTCAAGGGCTACGACGCCGCCGTGGAGACGGTCTCCCACGCGGTGGACAACGTCGTCGAGCGCGGCAAGATGGCCGTGCAGCAGGGCCACGAGGCCTACGACAACGTCCGCAAGTCGGCCGCCAACGGCGCGAAGGCCGCGACCGACCGGCTGTAGTACCGATCGCGCGCCCCGCCGGGAACCTTCTTGTTTTTCCTACGTCGTAGGATCTACGATTCCTACATCGTAGGACAAGGAGCGGCGACATGGGCGAGGGCCTGGGCGAGTTCGAACAACTGGTGATGTTGACGGTGCTGCGCCTGGGCGACGCGGCCTACACCGGATCGATCAGGCAGGACCTGCTCGATCGGGCCGGGCGCGATGTCTCTCCTGGCGCGGTGTTCACCACACTTGAACGTCTGGAGGGCCGCGGACTGGTGAGTTCGCGGTACGGGGAAGCCACCCCGGAACGCGGCGGACGCCGCAAACGATTTTACCGACTGCGCGCCGAGGGCCGGCGCGCCCTCGCGCAGGCGCTCGACACGGTGCGCCGGGTCGCCGAGGGGCTCGAGACCCAACTGCCGGGGCTGGAGCGGCCATGACCGGCACACCTCCGCGCGCGGCGACGCGCCTGCTGCGCCTTTTCCTCCGAAGCTCGGCGTTCGAAGTCGTCGCCGGCGACCTTGAGGAAGCGTACCGGCAGGGTCGTGGGCCCGCCTGGTACTGGATGCAGGTGCTGCGCTCAGTGGCCGCGCATCTGGCCGGACTCCTCCCGATCGCGGCCGAGTTGCTGATCACCTCGTTGCGCCAGCTGCGCCACCAGCGGATGTACGTCGCAGCGGTCTGCGGCACGCTGGCGCTGGCCGTCGCCACGGTGACCGCGAGCGGCGTGGTACTTGGTCGGGCCTTCCTCGATCCGGTGCCGTACCCAAATGCGGAGCGACTCGTCACGCTGCTGACACAGGTGGAAGGGGCCACTTCGGCCGTGTCAGCGCACGTGTTCCAGGACCTCGTGCAGACCGGCGCACCGTTTGACCGGCTCGCCCCCATGCGGCCGGCGACAGCGGCGGTGTCGGCCGAGGGCGTCACAACAAGCATCAACGGCACACTGGTGACACCGGACTACTTCGAGCTGCTCGGCGTCCGTCCCGCCCTGGGCCATGTATGGTCGCAGGCACAAGAACCGGTGGCTGTGGTCAGCTGGCAGTTCTTCGTTGAGACCCTCCGGGGCGATCCGGCAGCTGTCGGCCGCGCACTCACCGTCGATGGCACGTCGCGAACCGTCATCGGCGTGTTGCCGGCCGACTTCCATCCGCCGTATTGGGTGCAGGCACAAATCTGGCTGCCCCTCGACCTCGCACCTCTGGCGCGCGAGCCGCGCGGAAGACGGCAGTTGTCGGTGCTCGGTCGGCTGCAGCCGGACGCGTCAGCCGAAACGACGGCCGCCTTTCTCGCCACGTTCAGCGACAGCCAACGCACGCGCTTTCCCATCGAACACGGACGGCAGTCGTGGATCGCTCGGCCGCTCGCCGAAGAGTTCACGTCCACCGCGCGCCCCGCACTTGTTGGCGTCGCGGCCGGTGCCGGCCTGCTGCTGCTCATCGTGTGCGCCAACATCGGCGGCCTCTCCGCCGCGCGGGCCCTGAGCCGGCAGTCGCAGGCGGCGATTCGCCACGCACTGGGCGCGAGTCGCCGCCGTCTCTTTGCGGAACAGGCCGGTGAAAGCATCTGCCTTGCGCTGATCGGCACACTCGGCGGTCTCACGCTGGTGCCACTACTGGTTGGTGTGGCCGCACGCCATCAACGGGACTTCCTTGAGCGTGCCGCTCCGTTGGCACTCGAGCCGCGCTGGCTGGCGCTGGGTCTGGTCGTCGGCCTGCTCGCCGGCGTGACTGCGGCCCTCGTGCCCACGCGCCTGCTTGGGGACGTCCGTGCCGGTCTGCCGTCCGGCAGCCGCGGCGCCACCGGCACACGACGCCTGACGATGACGCGCCAGGCGTTGGTGGTCCTGCAGGTTGCGCTTGCGCTGATGTTGGTCGTGGGTGCCGGATTGCTCGTTCGCACCGTGCAGCACCTCGCGAACGTGCCGGTGGGTTTCCTCACCGAGGGTATGACCAGCGTGGCGGTCAACATGCCCGGGGCGCGTTTTCGTCAGACCCCGCAGCAGATCAGCGTGGAAGACGCCCTTATCGCGCAACTGTCGACTGTCCCCGGCGTCGTCGACGTGACGTCGTCGATCGGCCTGCCGGCGGGCGCCGCCATGGGTGCCTCGCTGCACATCGAGGGTCGCTCCACGGCCGAGGGCCTCTCGGAAGTCGGCTACACATCAGTCGCTCCGGGATTCCTGACGATGCTGGGTGTGCCGCTGTTGGCGGGTCGCGACATCAGCGACGCCGATACGGCTACGACCATAGGCGCCATTCTCATCAACGACACGTTGGCCCGCCAGTACTGGCCCGACGGCAACGCCATCGGCGCACGCATCTACCTCGGCCCCGGTCGGCCCGACCCTGGTGCGTGGATGGAAGTGGTCGGCATCGTCGGCGACGTACGCCAGTCACTGGTCACGTCGGAGATTCGTCCGACGGCGTATGGTTCGACACGGCAGTACTCGTGGCCGCGCCGTGTTCTGACCGTGCAGACACCGCGACGCCCTGCGACGCTCGAGGCCGACCTGCGCAAGGCCGTCAGCGCCGTTGATCCGGCCCTCAGTGTCGGGACGATCTCGTACCTGCCCGACGTGTTTGCCGCGCAACAGGGCCGGCACCGGCTGGTCATGACCTCGCTGGCGCTGTTCGCGGTGGTGTCGCTGGTGCTCTGCGCGTCCGGCCTGTACGCCATTGTCGCGATGGCGTCGCGCAGCCGCCGCCGTGAATACGCGATTCGCCTGGCGCTCGGCGCACCGCGTGAACACGTGCGCTGGCAGGTCGCCCGCCAGGCCGGCGCACTCGCCGGCCTTGGCGTCATCACCGGGCTGGGGCTCGCGGCGGTGGGCGTCCGTGGCATCGCGGGCCTGCTGAGCGGCATTCAACCACTGGATGTGACGACGTTTGCTGCGGCCAGCCTCACGCTGGCCGTCCTGGCAGGCGCTGCCGCCTGGTGGCCTGCGCGCGAGGCCGCCCGTGTGGACCCGATCGAAACCCTCAAGGCGGAGTAAGCCACATCCCTGCGTTAAGCTGAATGGATGCGCGTCCTCAGACATTCCGCACTCGCACCGATCACCACGACTGTTCTCCTACTAGCCGCGACCGTACCATTTGCCGCGCAGCAGCAGGCGCCAAAGCGGGACCTGCGCAACGGCTGGGAGGTGCACCGCGAGTTGGTGGTGAAGCCGGAGGCGCGAGCCGAGGCTCCGAAATACTTCCCGAGTTTTTTTGATTACCACGATTTCGTGATGTTCCACCCCACCGTGGGCTACTACGCCGCCGGGCGCGTGGACTTCGTGGATCACTACCGCACCTATCCGGTCGTGCTGGCGCCGATGTTCGGCCACATGATCGCCGAACAGATCTTCACGATGTGGAACGGCATGCGCAAGGCCGGCACCCTCACGCCGAGCGAGCGGTTCACCATCGCCGAGTTTGGCCCAGGCGACGGCGCGCTGGCGGAAGCGATTCTGGATTACCTCGTGACCAAGGCCGAGGGAGACACCGCGTGGCGGGCCTTCGCTGATCAGGTGCTGTACGTCTGCTACGACCGGTCCCCTTCACTCAACAAGGTGCAGCAGGAGCGGAACGCGCGATTTGGCAAGCGCTTCGAAGCGCGCGTGGCCGATGCCACCAACATGACGGCCACGGTCGCCAAGGGCAGTCTCAAGGGGATCATCCTTTCGAACGAACTGCCGGATGCCTTCAGTGTCCACAAGGTCATCCTCTCGGCTGAGGGTGTGGCGGAGGTGGCCTTTGTGGTGCCGTCACTGCCTGCGGACACATGGCGCTCCGTGCAGCCGCTCCTGCCGACGACGGTGGTGCGGTCCATTGAGGGCGACGACCGTGCGATCGAAGATCGGTTTCTCGAGGGGCAGCGCGAGGAGAACGTCTACCTGACCCGCGCATCCTTTGTGACGCTGCTCGAGCAGCTCCGGACCAGTCGCGTGTACGACGAGACGGCGAACGCGATGCAGTTTCGTGAGCTGTACGCGCCGGCGGCCACCGTGCCGATCGTCGCGGACCATCTCAGTCGCTACGCCGACCTCTACGCCAGCGTGCTCGCGCGTGACCAGCGCGGGCTGGTCAGCTACGTCAATCCTGGTGCGGAGAGTTTCATTCGGGACTCGGCCGCTGTCCTCACCGCTGGCTACATGCTGACGATCGACTACGGCGGCAGCTGGGAGGAGATGCTGAACCAGCACACGTACCCGCGTTTCCGCACCTATGGGCCGTCACAACAGACGGGGGCCCACCTGGCACCGAACCAGATCGACACTTTCGCCCCGTACGTCGGTCCCACGCTCAACGACTTCACCACCGACGCCAACTTCACGCTGCTTGCGGCCGAAGGTGAACTGGTCGGGTTGCGGCCGATCTACTACGGTGCGCAGCGTGCGCTGCAGGCCGGCACGAGCGTGTCGCTCGATACCGTGCCTGAGGCTCGTGTGCGCGAGGGCAACGCGGATGAATTCCAGAGCTGGGCGCAGAGCTTCGCCGGACCGAGTGTCTACAAGATGCTGTTGCAGCAGAAGACCGGGACCGACCCGGCGTACCGATTCGCCGGCCAGCACGCGGAGCCCCTCGAGCTCGACGCGGATACGTTGTCGGTCGAACAGAAGCGCCGCGCGGACGGGATCGCGCAGCGATTGAAGAAGAAATGAGAGTGACGGGCTGCAGTTCAGCGCGTCCTACATGCTCGGCGCGTCCTACATGTTCAGCGCGGAGGATTCCTGCCTGAGCCGGGCAATATCCCGAGCCGGGGCACTCTCGAACATGCGCGCATATTCCCGACTGAACTGCGACGCGCTCAGATAGCCCACACGATGCGCTGCTGAG